>JACREK010000011.1 GCA_016218275.1 Candidatus Gottesmanbacteria bacterium
CCGGTTTTGCATGCAACATCCATCGGGATGTCGTCCTGAACCCCGACGTTAGGAGTGGGTGAAGGACCCCCAACGGGATCCCTCGACTCGCTTCGCTCACTCGGGATGACACTTCGTGTCACTTTGAACTTAAATAACGGCCATCCAGTCCCTCCCGGACTACAAGCCTGCTTCATCCCTTCTCTAATCAGCTCTATCGTCTCTTTTTTTATCCCTAAATTCTTGCAGTTTTCGCTTTGAGCTTTGAGCTTTGAGCTTTGAGCTTCTATTAAGTGTGGTCTGCATAATTTCCCCCCATTTGCAATTACATTGGTCCAGGCATTAACTTGAAGAGGCGTAGTTAAAACATCCCCCTGTCCAATTGCCACATGATAAGTATTGCCCAGGTACCAATCTTCTCCCCTTGTTTCCTTTTGCCATTTTGCATCCGGCATCAAACCTGCCTCTTCTTCCGGAATATCAATTCCCAAGATTTTTCCCACACCGATTTTTTTTGCCCAATCAGATAGTTTTTCTATCCCTACTACTTCCCCTGTTTTGTAAAAAAAGATATCGTTGGATCTTTTGATGGCTCCTACAATATCCAGCATTCCTTCTTTTTTCCCGTATTGATTGAAATACCAATTTCCGTAAGAATATTGACCTACCTGTAAAACTCCGGTATCTTCAAATTGGGTACTTTTGGATATGCTGCCTGTTTCCAATGCAGAAAGGGCGGTAATAATTTTAAAAGTGGAACCCGGAGGATAAAGTCCGGCAATGGCTCTGTTAAACAATTGTCTATCCTCCGCTGTAAGTATTTTTTCCACATTAACATCCCGTATAAATGCATTTGGGTCAAATGACGGTGAAGAATAAAGCGCCAATATCTGTCCGGTTTTAGGGTCGGCGGCAACAACCGCTCCTTTTTTATCTTTGAGCCCTTCGGCGGCTGATTTCTGCAAGGGAACAGAGAGCGACAGTTGCAAATTCTCACCGGCAGCAGGATCTATTTTGCCCAGTATCCGCACTACTTTCCCAATCGCATCTACCTCTTGCAATTGTTTTCCATCTCTTCCCCTCAATTTCTGGTCATAATATTTCTCAATACCCATTTTTCCCACCATATCTCCAATTTTGTACACCGAAGAAGGATTGATATTCAGCTTTTTCAACTCCCCTTCGCTAATTTCTCCTACAAAACCCAAAGAATGGGCAAATAATTCACCGTATTCATATTCCCGACTGATTGATTCCTTTATTTCTCCGGATACCGTTCCGGGTATATTTTCAAAAAAGACCTGACCGTTGGAGAGTGAAAATGTAGGAATATTACGGACTAAAATATTACCATTTCTGTCATAGATGATGCCTCTGGGAGCAGGAATTGTTGATTCGCGTATGCGGTTGCCTTCGGCCAGCCTTCTATAGGAGGAACCTTCAAACAGCGTCAAAGTCGAAAGTCTGCCAAAGAGAAGACTAAGTCCCAAAACCAGAATTATTACAAACAGCCAGACCCGCTCGGGAGTGTCAAGACTGCCGGAAATTGAAGAGGAAAATTTTCCCAACTTTTCCTCCTTGATGATTTCCTCTGGAAAAATACCGCCAAAAGGATTGGACATGTTATATCGAGAGTCTTTTTTTTGGGCTTTTCGCCGGAAAAAATTGCTTTGTGAAAAATAAAAGACCGGCGGATAGCGCAATAAAAACAACCAATTGCACCGGACTTAGATTCTTATAAAAAATTAAGCTGTACACCGCAAGTATCAAAAGGAAAAAAATTGTATAGAAAATAAATTGCTCTGAGTGAATTTTATTGTGATAGCGTCTGGACAGAAATACTACTGTCAAAAAAAATATGCTGTCTATTCCCAAAAGTCTGGGAATAAAAAGGTCAAGAATAAGTCCGGCTGCAAAGGCCCAAATCTCCGCCTCTTCCTCCCATAAGATAGATACCGTTATGACACAGAGAAGCGTCAACGGAACAGGAAAAAGAGTGGATTCCAAAATGATGATAAAAAGAAATAAGAAAAACAATAATAATCTCATGATGACGTCAATATAAATACCGTTTTTTCCCCAATATAATCCAAAATTGGAGCGAGTTTTGCCTGTTTATAAGGTGAAACATCATCTGAAGTGATATTGATAATTTTTCCAATGAGAAGATTTGGAGGAAAACCGTTTTCACCGGAAGTCACAGCTAAATCTTCAAGAAATAGCGGGTCTTTCTGTAAAATCTTATCCAAAATCACCAATCCTCCACCCCTCCCGACTACCAGTCCTTTGGTACCTCTGGTTGTCTTTGCCGGGACCGCCGACTCAGGGTCGCTTGGCAACATCACCGTACTTCTACCCTCTGCAACGGAAATTATTTTCCCGACCAAACTTACTCCGTCTATCACCACCATTTCCGGTTTAACATTATCTTTTGTGCCTGCCGCAACTTCCATATATCTTGAAACGGATATTACTTGAGCCGGCAAAAATTGAAATGAGGACGGCAGCGGCGCTTCCAGTTGAGAACGCAATTTGGTATTTTCTTCAGTCAGCAATTTAACTTTTAAGCTTAATTCTTCGTTGCTTCTTCCCAATTTTTGATTATCCTCAAATTTTTTCTGAATTTGAGAGTAATTCCCCAGTATCTGGCCGAAATTTAAAACCGTCAGATGGGAGACGTAGACTTCCTTTTTGACCGGAAGAATTATTCTATCGGCAAAAGCGGTAAAGTCTTTGAGTAAGCCGAAAAAATCGAAGATTAAAAGAAAGACAGAAATAATAATGAATAAATGAATCTGTTCGATTTTAATCACTATTTTAATCCTCCGGTAACTTTTACTCTTTCCAGAAGTTTTTCATCATCCAAAAGTTTGGCAGCACCCCTTACTACACATGTAAGCGGATCGTTTGCCACCCAAACCGGCATTTTACAAGCCTGGGCAATCGTCTTATCTATTCCGGATAGCATTGCGCCGCCTCCGGCCAAAGTAATTCCCTGTTCCAAAACGTCTCCGACTAATTCCGGCGGAATTTCTTCAACCGTCTCATCAATTACCTCTACAATCTGATTAACAACCGGAGCAATCGCCTCACGAACTTCGGATGAAGAAAGCCTAACCGACTTAGGCAATCCATTTTCCAGGTCCCTTCCCCTAACAACTGTATGCTTTTCCTCTTTTGACGGATATGAACTCCCTATGGCAATTTTTACATTTTCACAAGAGGTGGATCCCAAAAGAAGTGAGTGCTTCAGTCTGACAAATGAAGCAATTGCCTCATCCATCTCATCCCCGGCAATACGGAGTGATTTATTAATCACAATTCCACCCAGAGAAATCACGGCAATTTCAGTCGTCCCGCCTCCAATATCTACAACCATACTGCCCCGCGCATCTTCAATGGGAAGGTTGCATCCGATTGCAGCCGCCATCGGCTCTTCTATTAGATATGCGCTTCTTGCTCCAGCAGATAGAGCTGCATCTTGTACCGCCCGGCGTTCAACTTCGGTAACTCCTGATGGAATTCCTAAAATTACTTTTGGCCTTGGGATTTTGGGAAAGAAAGACTGATGATTTTCATGAACCAGATTTATATAATGATGAAGCATCGCTTCTGTGGCGTCAAAATCGGCTATCACTCCGTCTTTAAGGGGTCTGAATGCTTCTATCTGGGAAGGAGTCTTTCCCACCATTCTTTTTGCTTCCCTGCCAATTGCCAGTACTTTTTTGGTTTTTCGGTGTCGAGCCACCACTGAAGGTTCACGGATGGCAATCCCTTTGCCTCTGACAAAAACTAAAGTATTTGCGGTCCCCAAGTCAATTGCTAAATCATGGCTAAAAAGTCCAAAAAAAAAGTCTAACATATCTCTGGTGGCATTATTCTATCAGAGAACTTATAGATTTTAAATAAGTCATCTATAATGGTTTTTCTTGCCAAAGATTGAATTTCCCTTTAAAATGACATCATGACTAAAATTATTCTTTCACTGCCTGACAGAATCATTGAGTATTCTTTCTATGCTCTATTCCTCCTCATTCCTCTTATTCTGACGCCATTCAACTATGAACTTTTTGAATACAACAAAATGATGCTCACTTATGCTCTTACGATAATAATTGTCGGAGCATGGCTTATAAAGATTATCATTAACTATAATTATTCTTCGAACGAAGTGAGAAGTCAGGGTATGAGTTCTCGGCTAAACGCCTCGAACAATAATAATATTTTTAGTAGAATCGTTATCAGACGTACCCCGCTTGATATACCTATTATTCTTTTTCTAATAAGCCAGATTGTCTCTACCATTTTTTCAATAGACAGACATGTTTCTATCTGGGGTTATTACAGCAGGTTTAACGGAGGACTGCTATCCACCGTCTCCTATATTCTTCTCTACTATGCTTTTGTCTCCAATTTTCCTAAAGAAAAAATCAGACGTCTCATTTATATCGCTTTGACATCAGGAATACTTGTTTCCCTATATGGAATCCTTGAGCATTTAGGGGTTGACAAAGATATCTGGGTGCAGGATGTGCAAAATAGGGTTTTTTCTACACTCGGACAACCGAATTGGCTGGCAGCGTACCTTGCAGTTCTAATTCCAATAACTTTAGGTATAAATTCGAAATTCGAATATCGAAATTCGAAACAATATCAAAATTCAAATGACCAAAATAGTTCTCGACAAGCTCGAACAATAAAACATTATTCTTCGAGCGACGAACGAAGGGAGGAGTCGAGAAGTTTTAAAAATTGGAATTTGTTTCGGGCTTCGGATTTCGTATTTTGGATCTTAGCGTCACTTTTTTATGTTACTCTTCTCTTCACCAAATCCCGCTCGGGATTTATTGCTGTTTGGATAAGTCTTATAATCTTTTGGGCTGTTCGTCTGTTATTCGCCGTCTATTACCAGCACCAATCTCAAAACCGGTCACAGATGCAAGCGACCGCTTATATCTGTGACCAAGCTAACAAACTTATAGGAATATTTATTTTTAGTTTTATTTTCATCACTTTTCTCTTTCAATCTCCTTTTGACCAAATCAATCGCTTTACTCTTCCCGAATTAACTAAAAACCTCCAACCGCGAACCTCCAACCGCGAACCTCCAACCAAACCAGTCGGTTCATCAATTATTGATGTGGGTATAACTGAATCCGGCAAAATTCGAGAAATCGTCTGGAAAGGAGCAATTGAAGTCTTTCGCCATTTTCCCCTGACGGGATCAGGTGTAGAAACTTTTGCTTTTGCCTACTATAAATACCGGCCCGCAGAACATAATATGACCAGTGAATGGGACTTTCTCTATAACAAAGCGCACAATGAATACCTGAATTATGCTGCTACTACGGGTATCTTTGGACTCGGAAGTTACTTACTTATAATAATTGTTTTTATCTGGTGGAATATAAAAAGGCTCAAAGTTCAAAATCATTTGGATTTTGGATTTGATTTGAATCTTTGGATTTTGACATTTGGACTTTTTGCCGGATGGCTCTCCATCCTCATCACCAACTTCTTCGGCTTCTCTGTGGTCGTCATTCAACTATTTTTCTTTCTAATCCCGGCTATCTCTTTTGTTCTCTTTTCAACAGAAATTAAGTATGTAAGTGTCATGCTGAACTCGTTTCAGCATCTTAAAGGGATCCCGAAACAAGTTCGGGATGACAGCAATAACCAACATAATCTAACAATTAACAATCATCAATTAGCAATTATTTCTCTTTTGTTATTTGTTATTTGTTATTTGTTATTTGTTATTACTCGTATCTGGTATGCCGATGTTATCTTTGCCAACGGCTACCGTCTCTCCCGAAGCGGTGAATACGTACAAGCTTATCAAGCGTTTAAACAAGCAATCGGCCTAAATAAAAAAGAGCCTTTATACTATGACGAATTGGCTCTCCCGGCAGCACAACTTGCGCTTGCTTTTTATGATGAAAAAAATGCCACTATCTCTTCCGGGTTGGTCGAAGAAGCGGTTAACGCCTCCACTTTGGCTCTCAATATTTCTCCCAATAATGTCAATTTCTGGAAAACAAGGACCCGAATACTATTTGCCTTGTCGCAATTTGACAACCAATACCTCAATCTTGCCATTCAATCGTTGGAATTTGCAAAACAGCTATCCCCCACAGATCCCAAAATTTATTATAATCTGGCTCTCCTTTACGATAAATTGGGCAAAAGTGAAGAGTCAATTGCAGAGCTGGTGGAAACTACCAAACTTAAACCGGACTTCCGCGATGCATACTTTGCTCTGGCGATTTTTTATGATAAGAATAAACGGAAAGACAAAGCCAGGGAAACTCTTGATTTCATTTTGACAAAAATAGCAACCAATGACGCCGAAGCGAAGAAGAAATTGGAAGAGTTAAAATGACTATGTCATCCCGAGGAGTGAAACGACGAGGGATCTCTCGACTTGTTCGAGCTTCAAATAAGTGAGAGATTCCTCCATGCTCCGCCAGCTGGCGGATTAGTCGGAATGACAAATAATTATTATGATTGTTTCTGTTCCCAATCCAGTACTCACCACACCAGCCAAAAAAGTAAAAAGGGTTGATAAAAAGATATTATCAATTATCAGGGAGATGAAAAAAATACTGCTGCAAACCGACAATCCGAAAGGCGTGGGACTAGCTGCTCCGCAGATAGGCATTCCCCTTGCCATCTTTATCACCAGACCCAAAGAAAAGTCTACAATTGATGTCTTTATCAATCCGGAAATTATTTGGAAGTCTTCCAAACTTTCGGAGATTGTTCGCGAAGAAGACGGCAAGCCTTCACTGCGAAAAGAGAAGAAATTAGAAGGCTGTCTCTCTATCCCGAATATCTGGGGACATCTGAAACGTCCTACAAAAGTAAAATTGCGTTATATGGATATCCAAGGAAAAATTCAGGAAAAAGAATTTGAGGGCTTCATGGCTACCATCGTCCAACATGAAACAGACCATTTAAACGGCACCCTCTTTACCCAAAGAGTTTTACAACAGAAAGAAAAACTCTATCGTATCGAAGAAGATGAAAAAGGAGAAGAAAAATTGGTAGAGATAGAAATCTAACAATTTAATACCTTAATTTTAAAAACGGGTGATGCGAGAGAGGGGTCCCATACGGAGATGTATCGCAGTATGGGATACTCGAGCAGCAGGACCCGTAAATCAGAATTGTGAAAATCATATTTTTCGGTTCATCTGAATATTGCCTGCCAATCTTGGATAGCTTACTTAAGAATTTTCAACTACTCACCGTCGTTACTAAACAAGCTTCGGCTGCCCAACAATTTGCCAAATTACATAATATTGCAGTTTTCACTCCGAAAGATAAAAAAGGACTATTAGAACTTAAAGACCAAATATCATCGCTTGAACCTGATCTGGCAATTGTTGCCGATTATGGACTGATAATACCTGAAGAAATCTTTGAGATTCCGAAAGTAAAAACTCTCAATATCCACTTCTCGCGCCTTCCTGCACTTCGCGGTCCATCACCGGTGCAATTTACTATTCTAACTGGCGAAAAAAGCGCCTGGATAACCGTCATTATTATGGCAAAAGAGATGGATATGGGAGATATAATTTGGCAAAAAGAGGTACCACTTGATAGTGGTAAATCAACAAATTATCCAATCAACAAATTATCCAATCAACAAATTGGAGAAACAACTGGGAGCCTTTATAAAAAGTTGTTCAATATTATTGCCTTGGAGCTTCCTGACATTGTAAATAAATATATAAAAGGCGAAATTAAACCACAGAAACAAGATCACTCAAAAGCAACTTATACAAAAATTCTCACACGAGAAGACGGATATATTCCTCCAGACTTAATAAATGCAGCAATGAATGGTTTACCTGCAACTATTGAACAATTGGGTAAATGGATTCTTATTAAACAACTTTCTTCTCAATTAACAATTAACAATTATCAATTATCAATTGAGCGTGCTATCCGCGCCTTTACACCTTGGCCAGGAGTCTGGACAATCATTTCGCTAATAAAGGGCCGTAAAGACACCTCGGATGGTGGCGAGGCAACGACCTCGACTCCTCCGAGGTGGAGGGATCAAAACAATAGACGACTAAAAATCCTTAAAGTCCATCTAGCCTCGCAAGGTGAAACCTTGCAGGGAAAACTCATATTGGATCTTGTCCAGCTTGAGGGCAAAAATCCGGTTTCGTGGAAGCAGTTTAAAGAAGGATATCCAAATTTTACTTTTTGACCTCGCACACACCCGGTTATACCAACTTGCTTTCCGCCTCATCTATGGTAGTAATAAGTTCCTTATAAAAGAAGGTTTTTATTTCAGGTGCTGATTCGTTAACTCTTTTTGACAATTCTGCAATGGTAAAAACAGGCACCAGAAATAATTTGCGGGCATTCACTCGTCCTTCGACTTCGAGTAGATTATCCAACTTTTTGATCATCTTCACTTTCAGGCTGTTTACAACCCACGATTCCACGTCCTTCCTGATAGAAGGTGAAAGAGAAGAAAATATATCATTTCTTAACATAAGCCGCTTAAACTAAAAAATCAGCTTTTAAGCTGATTGGACTGTGTAAAATACCACAAATGAACAAAATATGCAAATTGTCTTTCCGAACTGACATCACATGTCATCCCGAACTTGTTTCGGGATCTCTGTTTAAATTAAAATAGATGCTGAAATAAATTCAGCATGACAAGTATGACGAAAACCTTTGCTTCCTTCTCTTTCGGCTGCCGTGTGAATCAGGCGGAGAAGGAGATGCTGGATAGACAATTGCTGGTAGCCGGGTTGCAATATTCAGAAAAAAGTCCCTCTCTATACATTATTAATACCTGTGCGGTGACACAGAAAGCCGAAAGAGAAGCCAGACAGCTTATCTATCAAACCAAAAGAAAATGGCCTCAAATAAAGATTGTCATTACCGGCTGTGCGGCGACGAAATGGATAAATGAGGGAATTAAATTCCCCGATGCTGACTGGCTGATTGATAATGTTAATAAAGAGTATATTGCAGAATTGCTTTTACAAAAAATGCCTAAAACACCTGGAAGGTGGCCGAATGGTTTATCCTGTAAGGAACTCCTCCAGGTGAAGAAAGCAGGATCAGCTTCCGTCATCACACCTTCCAGGAGCCCATTCGGTCACCTGGAAGGAGTGATTCACAATGATAAATTCCTGCGATCAGGCAGACTCCTACTTAAAATCCAAGATGGCTGCCAGAGATTTTGTACTTTTTGCATAGTACCCTACCTTCGCGGACAACCAAAATCTATTCCAATCGACCAACTTGTTAAAACTATTAATAAATTTACTTATATAAATAATTACCGGCCGGAAACAAAATATATAAATTCAAATAAATTTCTAAAAGAAGTAATTCTCACCGCGATCAACACCCAAGCCTATGGTTTCGACACCGGTGAATCCCTAATTGCTTTAGTGATTCAAATCACTAAAGCAACCAGAATTCCCAGAATCAGCTTTGGTTCCATACATCCGTGGAGCATCAATAATGAATTTTTCCAATTCTACGAATCAACGCTTTCCCACAACCGTCTGGTAAAATTTTTCCATATTCCGCTCCAATCAGGCTCAAATAAAATTCTCTCGCTGATGAAACGAGGTTATACTCGTGAGGAATTTATCGAAAAACTTAAAACTCTGGAAAAAATCCACCCTCTAACTTTTATAGGAACCGATATAATCGTTGGCTTTCTGGAAGAAACAGATAGCGATTTTGAAGATACATATAATTTTTTAAAAGACTCCCCTATCTCCAAATTCCATGTCTTCAGATTTTCCCCAAGAGAAAAAACGGCAGCTTATTTTATGAAAAAAAGACTGAAGGAGCCAACTCCTGCCGAGAAGAACGAAAGAGCCAAATCATTAATAGAGCTTTCTAATAAGAAGTATCATAAATTTCTGGAAAAACACGTAGGCATTACCTTCCCGGCGCTTTTTTTGGAAAGAAAAATTGACGGACATCAGGAGGTCTTACTGGATAATCAGATTCCTACAATGATAAAAACTACTAAAAATCTTACTGGAGAAATTAAAATTGTAAAGATAAATAAAATGACTTCAGATAAATTGATTGGAGAGTTGAAATAACATAGATATTATCCAGCCTCAACCCCAGGGGTTGAATTCAGTGGGGGTTGAATTCAGTGAATTCTTTGCTCCTAACAATCCAATCAGAAATATTATACCCATAATCACCGCTCCCATAATACTTGGGCTAAATGGACTTACTTTCATTAGGGAAAAAATAGCAATAAGAATCCCTGACATAATCGGATCACCGCCGTATTGCTCTGTAAGAAGAGGAAGGATTGGAAAAACAATTCCGTAGCCGAGGAAATTGACAAAAACTACCAGAAAGATAAGAAATTTGGGAGAACGAAGAAACTTCATTAGTGGTTTAAGCTGTCACCTTTCTTCCTATCTCTTTGGCTTTTTGGCGGAGGAAGTTTTTTAACTCATCTAAAGTCAAAGGTTTGATCATTTTGGGAAGTGCAACAAAATCATCAACTTTCAGCATATCCATTGCCAGAAGCTCAATATCAATATCCATACTTTTAAATTTCACCTCAGTGCTATACAAAAGATCCCAGATAGTGTATTTATCTCGAAGAATAAAGTATAAATCGACGAAATCTTTAACATCTGTCCGTTGACTAACAGTAGTCAGTTTATTCGAAGCAATATCTCTCAGACTGTCAATCTCTATATTTTGATAGCTTTCACCTTTATCTATCCTTTTATAAGGATAATAACCAAAATCGACCTTAAAATTTGCTCCATTTGCAAAGGTCAGATCGAACCGATAAACAACTTCCGCAAACCTTGAGGTAAACTTAAAATGATATTTTTTACTCCAATCAGAAACTAAAGCAAAAATTATTTGGTTGTCGAATCTTTCTTCAGTAAAAAAATCCAAGTCTTCAGAGTACCGGTGTTGCAGATAAAACTCACTTAAAACAGTACCGCCAGTAAAATAGAAATTCTTCTGGATGTAATTGTGTTCACTTATAGCTGCCAGTATAAGCTTTTGTTCTTTGGTGAGGATCTGTATTTTCCCCATATTAAAAGTTCAAACAGACGATGAGCTAAAGGACTAAGATTAAGTTTTTTCCAATATTTTTTGACTTCGGCAAGTTTTATCTTTTTTTTACCCGGACCGAAATTGATCATTCGCTCCAAAATAAAGATGCGGCCTTTTTCAGTTTTTTTCAATTCTTTCTCATCATAATCCCAAAGATAGACCATATGCTTTATATTTTAGAGGAAAAACAATGTTCCAGCAAGACCAGGTATCAAAAGTAAGATCTCAGACTTCCTGACACAACTATTATTGTTCGAGCGTAGTCGAGAACTTCTCGATTCGGCTTTCAGCCTCACTCGAAGAATAACGTGTCAGTAACTCTGAGTAGTTACTATCAAAAAATGGGGAACACAATCCCATACCCCAAGTTGACAAATACTACCAAAAAGATAAGAAATTTGGGAGATTTGATGAAGTTCATTGATTATGAAGATTGCGGTTGGAGTACTTCTTCAATCTTAACTATTCTAGTCTCGTGATCTTCAATCTGGTCTTTATAGCTCGTAACGATTGTCACCTCTTCGCGAAGATCTTTAATTTCTTTCATAAGTGCATCCATCTTGGAAAAAAATTCTTTCTTCGTAGGAAGAAACTTTATTTTCCCATCAACTATTTTATCAATTTCTTCAAGGTCTTTTTGTGTAAGCACATTCAAAATCATACGATATGAAAAAAAATTTGTAAATATCTAAAAATAGGTAAAATTAACTCCATACCCTATAGTATTTGACACGCCTACTAGAAAAGGGTATAATTCCCTCTTAATATGCAAAAGCAACCGGATTTCAAAATGGTTTTTGAAGAAGCCATCTTAGAGTTGTGTCAAAAGCTTCCCGTGAAAGACGTAAAAAGACTCGATTCTCTATTGGCTAAATCCCCTGGTCCAAATGCAACTATTAGGGGTATTATTTTGGCTTTTCCACAGTTTTCTCAGGTATTTAAAAGGTTGTTAAATCAGTACTTATATGTCAACAATTGAACAAACACCACAAGTAGGTCGAGTTGAAACCCAACTCTCAAAGATGGGTTTATCCAGAGGTGCGATAGATAATATGCGTATCGCAGGAGACTTTATTAAAGATCATGCATGGATGGCTGCCCTAGCAGGAGGATGGCTAGCTGGCGGTACCGCCAATATGCAACTTCATGATTATGGACCAATCGCCAATTTTAACCCACTTGCCGTCCTAAATCCCAGTTATATCGAAGGCCAACATAGTGCAAATAGTGTTCTATCTGCTTCTCAAATATCACTATTATTAGGAGCAGGATTAGGCTCATGGGAGGGAGTACGTAATCTACTTACTCGCGCAGACGTGAAAGCCGGCCTTGCTCCCAATCCATACAGAAGATTTGTAGCAATGGTGGATACTACTAATGAAGTAGTTGAAGGAAGTACGCATGGCGACTTCTATCAAGAGTTATATAGAGTATTAGATAGTCACCCGGAAGTCTATAAACGCATAAAACAAAAATTCGGACCGATTTGTGAACTTGTACCTGCTGGAATACCCCTTCCTATTGATATACCAAAGATTCGCTATTTTCGATTAGATAACCCTGCAAACACTTTATTATTGAAAAATTTAGTCAGAGCAGAACGAGCAAGAGCTACAGTTGTTGTCCATTTAAAAAGAGCCCACACTGTCTGGGACCCTCAATCAAACTTAACCCTGGCTACGGAAACCATCACCAATATGAATCGCACGATTGAGGACACTTGTGGAGCGGGAAATATTCCAAATATCATCATTATCAATAATCGAGCAACTATTTCTCATGGCTTTCCTGCAACTGATGTAGATGATACCCAGAAAGAGAAAATCCGAATTACAGTGCCCTCAACAGCTGAAATTGACTTCAGAAATAAAGGATATCGGGTAATTAATGCTGAACGAACAGCAATGAATTATTTAATCTCTACACGACTGAAAGCTAATTATACCGGTAAGCGAATTCTTCTTGTAGATGACGGGACTGATGAGGGGATGAAAATTGCGCTAAACTGGTTACAAGATTATCAGAAAATGAAAAGCGGTGATGATCCTGAAGTATTCCTTATTCCAAATGAAAATAAAGAACGTGTGAGAGTATTAAAAGAAGGGCTTTATGACGGTATTTTTTTAATAGGAGCAGAAGATAACAAAGTGGCAGACTCGGCCTTTGATATCATAACCAAACAAACCCCAAAGGAAAATTCACAGGAACCGGAATATAAACCAGTCCCGCTGGACGTTCTTATGGAAGGC
>JACREK010000090.1 GCA_016218275.1 Candidatus Gottesmanbacteria bacterium
ACTAGCATAGATAGTGATGGAACTAAAAAAGGTTTTGCTGTAACACTAACAAGAAGAATTTCCGAAAGTATCTCCGTTCCGGTTATTGCCTCCGGCGGGGCGGGAGCTCTTTCTGATTTTGCTCAAGTTTTAACAAGAGGGGAAGCCGATGCAGCGCTTGCTGCCTCACTTTTTCACTTTAAAGAAGTGACAATTTCTGATGTTAAAAATTATTTGATGAAAAAAAATATTCCAATAAGGATTTAAATGACAAAAGAATTAATTCCCGTGATAATTCAAGAAGAAAAAACAGGTGATGTTTTGATGTTGGGTTATATGAATCAAGAAGCCTTAGAAAAAACACAGCAAGAAGGTTATGTTTGTTTTTGGAGCAGAAAAAGAAAAAGATTATGGATGAAGGGAGAAGAATCTGGAAATAAACTGAAAGTCAAAAAGATTTTTAAAGACTGTGATGGAGATACTTTATTGATCCAGGTGAAACTAATGGGGACAGCAGTTTGTCACAAGGGGACAAGAAGTTGTTTTACCGATTCATTAAAGTAATGCACGTGCATAAATGTGATGAATGGAGGGTTATTATGATATTTGAGGAATTATATTTAATTATCCAGGATAGATTAAAAACTTTACCAAATAATTCTTATGTAGCTTCTCTTTATAAACAAGGAGAAGATAAGATATTGCAAAAAATTGGAGAGGAAGCAACAGAAGTTATCCTTGCTGCGAAAGGAAAAAATAGACAAAGGATTATTGAGGAAGTCGCAGATTTATATTTTATGATTTTAATGCTTTTAGTTTTGAAAGGTATTTCTTTAAATAAAATTTACACAGAGCTTAAGACCAGAAGAAAAAAAGATCCTGAAATAAATTCAGGATGACAATTTTACTTATTGATAAGTTTTTATCCGGTAGGATTTGCTGATAGTTCTCCCATTGGTTGTTTTTGCCGTAAGAATCAGTCTGGCGTTTGTAAGATTGTAATGATAACGGCAGACACCGCTTGAACAGGTACCAAAGAGAAGCTCTCTTTGGGCGGTAGGATTATTGGCGGCAGTAATTGTCCCCCCGGCACCCTGCGGGTTGCCATTGGTTTCATAAGTAAAAGAATAAGAAGCAGACTTAAGTCCGTTGAAATTAAGAAATGATAAAAGAATTCCTTGCCTGTCGCCCCGATAACGCACTATTGCAGGGATTGAACCTGCAGAAACTTTTGCTCTTGTCACTTTCTTCGGCACAAATTTTTTCGCTGCGTATGTTGCTGAGGGTATACCAAATGTAACAACGGCAATAAAAATAAGTAAGATGATACTTAATTTTCTTGACATATTTTATTATTGTATCAAGCTGTCTATCAATTAGCAAGAGAAATTGATATAATAGATTAATGAAAAACAAAAAGACCATATTTATAATATTGGGTGTTACATTTGTTGTTTTAAGCTTAACTTTGTTGTTGTATCTCAGGTGGCAATTTTCTGCAAAGACTGCAAAAACCGCTCAAATTATACCTACTCCCACCATAGCGGAGGATTTAACTGCCTGGCAGGATCAATCCGGTTTTACTTTCCAGTATCCCAAAAATTTAACTCTCGATCCCCATGATGAAGATGAAGAAAATTATGCCCATCTGGAATTATCCTCCGCCACTTCCTCTGGAAGTTTAATTGTCTGGGCAAAAGATACAACTGCTTCCGATATAGACGAATTGGTAGATCAGGAAGATGCAAAAGGTTTTATAGATACCTCCTTAAGCGGAGAGAGGGCCAAAAAAATATTGACTTCAAAAGATACACAAAAAATATCTACAAGTACAATATATAATGGTTATCTTTATCAGATAGAGGCAGATCTGGCCGACAGCGACTATTGGAATAGAATATACAATACGGTATCTTCAAGCTTCAGATTTATTCCCGCAGGAGATAGAGTTAACGGGGAAAATACTCCCCAACAGGTTGAGACCAGTCAGGATTCCAGTCAGGGTGACACTACTGAGGGAGAAGAAGTGATTGAGTAAATGAATAAATATTTCTTTGTCCTTGGCAGAAATTCCACTCTTTCAATTGCAGAGATAATATCGGTACTTAATCTCCGAAATATAGATTTTTTCCCAAAATACATTTCTTCCGAAGTATTGATTATATCAACTGATAAAGAACTCAAACTTGATGAGCTAATCAAAACTCTCGGGGGGACGATAAAAGTAGGTAGAATTATGGATGAAGTTGCACTTGAAGGAAGCAGTATGCAGTTTTACGAGATTTTTTCCGCAGACAATTTGCATAAAAAATATTTATCTCAAATGCCGGGAAAATTACATTTTGGAGTCAGCCTCTACAACGCCGGAGGCAGTTCAGAAGTTTTGCTTCAACTTGAAAAACGGCAGAAAGATATCGATTTAACTATTAAGGATAATTTAAAAAAAGAAGGCATAAAGAGCGGTTTTGTCCAGATTAAGGATAGGTTCTTATCCAGCGTATCAGTGGCAAAAAATAAGCTTATAACACAAGGAGCAGAAATAGTATTGATTTTGACACCTGAAGAGATATTAATCGGAAAAACTTTGGCAGTACAGGAATTTGAGGAGTTTAGTCTTAGAGATTATTTTCGCCCGGCAAAAGACAAAAGATCCGGAATTATGCCGCCAAAATTAGCAAGAATGATGATAAATCTTGCGGCAAAAGACAGAAACTCCCTTCTTCTTGATCCGTTTTGCGGAAGTGGAACCATATTGCAGGAGGCAATATTTTTGGGATATAAAAATATTTGCGGAAGCGATATAAGTGACAGAGCGATTTCTGATACAACAAAGAATATAGATTGGCTTTACCGGAATTTTCCCAATCTTCCCAAAACTTCAATTAATTTGAAAATTCTCAAGATGGACGTAAGGCAAATTTCAACAAAATTGTTGCCAAACACGGCCGATGTTATTGTGACAGAACCTTATCTTGGACCTCCGCTTTATAAAAAACTGGAACTGCCGGCAATTGTGAAGATTCTGTCAGAATTAAGCAGATTATACATTGATGCATTTGTGCAATTTGCAAAAATTCTTAAATCTCAGGGTCGAGTACTGATTGTATTTCCGGTGTTTGAGACCGAAGGAAAAGTATTTTTTGTAGAAATACTGGATAAACTTAAAAATTTGGGTTTTGTGGAGAAAGAATTTTTTCCGCAAAATATTTCAAAATATCCAACTGTTTTCTTTACACCGCGTAAGACAATTTTATATTACAGTCGCGAGCAATTTGTTAAGAGAGAAATTATTTCGTTTCAAAAGATTTGATTGGTCTCTTGCCATGTTTTTCTTTCAGGACGATATTGGTCTTCTTATTCAACTCCAAACTATTCCTTTCTGGCAATTTTTAATTACTCCTCAAGCGGAACATTTTGCGCCGGTGTTACATCTTCTTTCTTCTTTAGAATACCGATTGTTTCATCTAAATTTTATTTCCTATGTAGCAGTAGTTATCCTGATACATTTATTGAATTGTGTAGTTTTGGGAAAGATTGTTTATGTACTCTTCCACTCGCGTTTCTTTTCATTAATTGCGGTTTCTTTTTTTGCAATTAATTTGACTTATACAGAACCATTCTTATGGTTTTCTGCCAATGGAGTGGTGCTAGCTACATTATTCTTGGGACTTTCTTTTTACTCCTGGTATAAGTTTATAACAGGTGATAAGTTATCTTACTTCTGGGGTAGCGTTGTTTTTGTTCTTCTTTCCGGGTTTTCTTTTGGAGTGGGTGTTGCTCTTGGTTTGGTTTTTGCTTTTGTGACATTTATATGTAAAGAAAAAATTAATAAAAGATATTTCTCTAAAGCTGCAATTGTTTATATAGTTATTGGCTTGTTTTCTTATCTCATCGGACCAATCATTGCTCAAAATAAACTTGATAGAGTAGTGCCTTTAATCGCAGACCCAATCAAAGATGTGATACTATATCTTTCCTTTATAATAGCTGGAGTAGCAAGGGGAGTTGTAGGCAGATTTTTCCTGCCGGGATTTGAACCGCGGCATTTCCAGATTATTCCAACTATCATTTCTTTTCTTCCCTTTATATTGATTTGTTTTCTTATCTTTTGGTTGTTAAAAGCAAAGATTAGACGTCAATATAAATTACTTTTGGTCACTTTATCAGTCTTTATCTTTTATCCATACGTTTGGTCAGGTTTTTTGCGATCACATTTTGGACTGAAGCAGGCTTTGGCAGAGCGATATGTCTATCCATCACTATTTTTCTTCTCTATTTTTTTAGTGATGTTAATAAAACAATTGATGGATAGAGGATTTATCAGATCCAAAAAATTGATAGTAGTATTTGCCCTAAGTATAGTTATTATTCAATCCTTATTATTTATAAGAAATACTATTCTTTTTGAGGAAAGACCACTAAAAACGAAAGATTATTTTGATAAGCTGCAAACAGTTCTAAGAAAAAGCACAGCAGTTTTAGACTTACCTTTGCCTTCCTTTATCAATCAGGAATATAAAATATCCCAGTTGGCAATTTTGCCAGATTTTTCTAAAGTAAGATTTGTCTCACCAAACTATACTTTTTGCACCGCTGAATTTATAAAAGAATTCGAAAAAAAAGAAATTTCTTCTTTTTATAAAGAGCAGACTCAAGATCCTGTGATAATAAAAGTATTTTCAGAAGATTTGCTAAATAGATGTTTAACTAAGTTCAAGGGTAGCGTATAATCAAAGAGATAATGGGAAATTTTAACACATCTTTTAAATTGATTATTCTCCTTGCCACAGCTGTAGGAGCATTACTTCTATACTTTGCCTATCTGATATTTTTTTCTCCAAAAGGAGCATTGGGAATGTTATAAAAGGAGAAATATATGATAAAAGACGAAATTCAAAAGGCAGTTGCCGTAAATCTTAAAGCCGGGAAGACAACAGAGGTGAAGGTATTGCGTTTTTTAATGTCAGAAATAAATTATGCCGAGATTGCCAAGCAGGGACAGTTAGCCGATGAAGAAACAGTTTCACTTCTTCAAAAAGAGGTAAAGAAAAGAAAAGAAGCAATTGAAATGTTCAGGAAAGGAAACCGCGCCGATCTGGTGAAAGATGAAGAAGCGCAGTTAATTATTATCGGCCAGTATTTGCCTAAACAATTGTCGGATGAGCAGTTAAATAAAATTGTTGAGGAAACGGTTCAGTCTGTTGAGGACAAATCAAATATAGGAAAAATTATTGGCCAAGTTATGGTAAAAGTTAAAGGACAGGCAGACGGAGCAGAAGTAGCTCAGTTAGTAAGACAAAAACTGCAATAAATTCTTCTTGCAGAATATTTTTAAGTAGTGTATAGTAAGACATCTTTATGCCGAGAGAAAAAAAGAATTCTAAAAAGGTGATAGTTAAGGAAACCGGTTATCCTCCTATAAGAGAGGAATCCAAAAAACGCTTCTGGAAAAACATTCTTCTTATTGGTCTACTTATCATCGGTGTCTTACTCTGGAAATTCAAAGGACAGTTTATTGCGGCAATGGTAAATGGCCAGCCCATTTCCCGCTGGCAGCTAAATGAACAATTACAAAAGAAATTCGGCGACCAAACCCTTGACGGTTTGATAAGCGAAAAATTGATTCTGTCAGCAGCAAAACAGAAAGGAATCCTTATTTCTTCCGGGGAGATTGACGGCAGGATGAAACAGATAGAAGAACGTCTGAAAGGGAAAATATCACTTAATGACGCACTTAAAGCCCAAGGATTAACAAAAGACGATCTTAGGCAGCAGCTTGAAATTCAGATGTCTATAGAAAAACTATTTGATAAAGAGGCAACTGTTTCCACAAAAGATGTTGACGACTATATCAGTAATAATAAAGAAGCATACAAAAATGCTACTGATCCGGCAGTTGTAAGAAATGAAGCGGAAAATATAATCCGCCAGCAAAAAATCTCCGATTTGTTTGAACAATGGTTTGCTGATATCCGCAAAAACGCCAAGATCCAGAAGTTTTAAATATTGGGCCAGACAGAGGCGATAAGTGGATTTTTGTTGTTTGGATTTAACTCCCGAAATATTTCCTCAGTGATAAAAGGCATAAAAGGATGAAGAAGTGTTAGGCAAGTTTTATAAACATAAATCAGGATTGAAAGTTTTTCAGCGTTATTTTTTCTTAGTTCAACTTTTGCTTCTTCTATATATTTATCGGCAAATGTGTGCCAAATAAATTCATAAAGACGCTCAGCTGCTTTGGCAAACTGAAAATTCTCTATCTCTTTGGTTACCCCTCTTTCCAACATTCCCAGCTGGGTAAGTATTTTTTTGTCTTCTGGACTTAAATTACTTCTATCAATATTGTTCGAGCGAAGTCGAGAACTACTCTGTAATAGACTTCTCGACTCCTCACTTCGTTCGTCGCTCGAAGAATAAGATGGGATGGATATTCCTTGTTTCTCAAAAAAGTCCATATTCATCCTGATAAATCTTCCTATATTCCAGAGTTTATTGCCGAAATTGCGCATACCGAGGATTTTTTCTTCTCCCATATAGCTGTCTCCTCCAGGAGCAATACCCCAGATAAGCGCCAGACGCAGTGCATCTGCTCCGTATTTTTCTGCCATCTCGATAGGATCAATAATGTTGCCTTTGCTTTTGCTGATTTTTTGGCCATGTTTATCACGGACAATCGCATGTAAATAAACAGTATGGAAGGGTATTTTTCCAGTTTTATAAATTCCCAACATAATCATTCGTGCTACCCAGAGATACAAAATATCGGCAGCTGTTTCCATAACGCTAGTCGGATAAAAGGAGTCAAAATCATTTGGTTTTGCAGTCATGAGCGTTGCATAAGGCCACTGGCCGCTGCTAAACCAAGTATCGAAAGTGTCCGGGTCTTGAATAAAATCAGTTCCACCACACTTATGACATTTCTTTGGTTTTTCTTCCTGCACCACCACAGGTGCGTCTTTGGGAATAGAAGTAATGCCACCAATCTTTTCGATTTTTGTACAATCTGTACAATACCATGCCGGGATTGCGATTCCCCACCAGATTTGGCGGCTGATATTCCAATCACGTAAGTTTGTCATCCAATTAAGATATTGTTTTGTAAATCTTTTGGGAATTATTTCTATATCGCCTTTTTTGACAACTTCCATAGCTGGTTTTTTTAACTCATCGACTTTGACAAACCATTGAGGAAGGAGCATCGGTTCAAGAGTCATTCCACAGCGGTAGCAAACTTTGATGGAATGTTCATAATTTTCATCTATTTTTTCAATAAGCCCCTTTTTCTCAAGATCCGAAACCACTACCTTCCGTGCTTCTTTTACTGTTAATCCTTGATATTTACCTGTTTTCTCATTCAGTCTGCCATTGAAATCTATCACCCGGCGAATTTCCAGATTGTGTCTTTTTGCGATTTCGAAGTCATCTGGATCATGGGCTGGAGTGACTTTTATTACTCCTGTTCCGAATTTAGGGTCAATTACTTCATCCGCGATAACTCTCATTGTAAATTTACCCATTAATCCTTCGACTTCTACCTCTTTGCCGATCCATTTTTTATACCTTTTATCGGAAGGATTTACAGCAACAGCAGTATCGCCGAATTTGGTTTCCGGCCTCACCGTCGCCAGAGTAAATGGTCCATATTTCATGTAGTAGAGAGAGTCTTTTTGTACTACGTCTTTGGCTTCCAAATCCGAAAAAGCAGTACCGCATCGTGGGCAGAAATTAATCATCCGTTCACTCCGGTAAACATGGCCGTCACGATAGAGCTGATAGAAAGTTTCATATACGATTTTGACAATATCAGAGTCAAGCGTAAACTTGAATCGTGTCCAGTCGCAGGACGCACCAAGTTTCCGAAGTTGTGCAGTCATAATATCTGTATTTTCCATGACGTAGTTGTATACGGTTTTATAGAATTCTTCCCTGGTGAAATCAAAACGGGATTTGCCCTCTTTTTGCAATTTTTTTTCAAAAACGTACTGTGTTTCTATTCCGGCATGATCGCTTCCCGGGAGCCAAAGCGTTGGATTTCCTTTCATTCTGTAATAGCGGATTAATATATCCTCAATAGTCACAAACATAGCATGGCCTATATGAAGGGGGTCGTTAGCATTGGGAGGAGGCATGATGATGGTAAAAGGTTTCTTTTTGGGAGCTTGCCCCGATCCGCCAGCTGGCGGACGAGGGGTAAAATATCCCCCTTTTTCCCATAGTGTATACCACTTTTTTTCTACGTCCTGATGTTTATATACTTTATCCATAAGTTATTTGGATTATTATAGCACGTCTTTTTTCAGATATTCTTCCAAAAAAGTCCTGGCAGTCACGATTTTTATTCCCTGATATTCTTCAAGAGATAAAACATGCTTTTTGTCTCCTGAAATTATGTGGGTAGCCGATCCCTCAATTGCACAAGCTATAAATTTATTGTCATCAGGATCATCTTTTATTACGTCTACTTCGAGTGTTCCGGGAGTAACAAAAGCTTTGGTAGTAAGACTCTCTATGAGTTTATCTATTTCTTTGCTGGTAAAAGAAAATTGCTTTTTAATTTTGGGGCGATTCAATACCTCTTTCACTTCCTCTATAATCTGAGGAGAAGTTACAAGAATATACTCGTCGCGTCTCCATGATTCGATAAGTTCTGAAGGGATAGTACCCGATGTGGTGGCTCCGGAAATAATGAGGTTCGTATCAACGACGACCCTGTACACGTCTTTCCTTCCTTACCTCCTCCACCGCTTCATTCACAGCCTTCTCCACTTGTACGGGAGGGATATTTCTGGTCTTGGCTCGCAAGCGATCAAAAATCTTGAATCCATCTTCCCACTCTTTTGCAGTAAAGCGAAGACGGGGATTCATAAGTCTCTCATACTCTTTATAATTCATGATTACCGCCTGCGGTTTATTAAAGCGGGTAATAATCACATTAGTTGAACCATAAACAGCCGTATTTAAAACCTCGGCAAACTTATTTCTGAC
>JACREK010000091.1 GCA_016218275.1 Candidatus Gottesmanbacteria bacterium
ATACCTTTCACTAGAAACAACATTCCCAAAAGCGAAAATAACATTGCTACCCCATCCGGTCTTACCTCAATCCATTTATCAGATGGTATCGGCAGAAAAGCCAAAATAAGTATGGAAAGGAGGGCTACTTGGACGTTTCTTATCTTTTTTACCAAAATAAATAATGTGCCCAAAACCAAAAGAAATATCCCAAAAGAAAGCCCGCGGGAAAGAAGAAGAATTACCACGCTTTTGCCTGTTATCCAAAAAAGAGGAATAAGCAGATAAAGATACAAAGGAGGTAAAAAATAGAAAAAATCTGTGTAAGGCCTCAGTCCTACCAGCACATTATGCGACCAATGGAGATGTGCAAATTCATCGATATCAAAATAGCGGTTCATTCCATACTGGAATCGCCATAATAGGAATATTATCAACAAAATCGATTCAGTAACTAACAACCCCTTTGATAGTATTTCTTCTAATTTCTTGTTTCTCATAAGGAAAATCTCAAATTCTAAGCACCAAATCCCAAATAATATCAAAATGACAGTCAGACTGTCATTCCGACCAAGCGAAGCGCGTGGAGGGATCTCTCGCGAATGCGAGAATCATTCTTAGATAAACTGAGAGATCCCTCGACGGAGTTTACACTGAGCTCGTCGAATGTGCTCGGGATGACACGAGGTGTCAATTTATTTGGAACTTGAGATTTTGGATTTAGGATTTTTATTTCATAACTATAATAATTCATTTTCTCCCCCAAAAACTCAAAAGAATTCACAAACTTGCAACCGATTTTTTTATAAAAACCGTTGGCGGGTAATTTGTCATAGACGCTGATTTTAAATTTTTTAATTTTTCTTTTTGTAAATTCTTCGACTGTTTTTTGGAACAAATTTTTGCCGATACCCCGTTTTTGGTAGTCTTTTTTCACGGCAATAGTTAATAACTCTGGGCTATCGTCTGCAAACCCCGGATAAGAGAGGATTTTTACCATTTTGACAATCTTTTCCGGATGAGTAACAAAATACCTCAAAAATAGGATTGCGAAACCGATTGGATTTTTAAAAATTACTTTTTTATATAACCCTTTCGCGCTTTCAATTCCAGAGACAAATCCCAAAATTTGTTCATTCTTTTTTTCAACTAGAGTAAACATCTCTGGGATATCGAGGCTTGCCTTATAGAAATTTTCCAAAAACTGTAATCCTAGCTCCGGCAAAAAACCGGAAAGTTCCTGTTTATGGATTCTGGCAACTTGAGGAATATCTGTAATTGATAATTTTCTAATCATAAACGATGACTCATTATAACAAGATTGTCATTCCGAGTGAACGAAGTGAATCGAGGAATCTAGTTTTGCCATTCCGGACTGCTTTTTTGCCATTCCGGACCTGATCTGGAATCCATCGGGATCCCGAAACAAGTTCGGGATGACCCCGAGTTAATCTCGGGGTCATTTAACAGAGAGAGAGTATCTTTGGTATGCTCCGCACAATCAGATTGGGCCATCTTGCGGCCTTTTTCTGGAATCATCGAGCCAAGGAAACACCTTCCAGGTGACCGAATAGACTCCTGGAATGGTGAAGGAATTGGCTAACGCACTTTGACATATTACTTCTACAGACCCCATATAATTCTTACTTCGTGCCGGAGGCTTACAGCCTCGCGCTCACGAAGGGCGAATATACGGGGCAAGCAATTCACCAATAGGCGCTAAAAACACCTTCCAGGTGGCTGAATAGACTCCTGGAAGGTGGAGGAACCAGGTGTAACGCTCACTTCTTTCAGAACCAGTAGAGCAGATTGGGAAGGATACATCGTCAATCGCAGTAAAGCCCTAAGACACCTCGGATGGTGGCCGAATGGACTCCTCCGAGGTGGAGGAATTATGAAAAGTTACAATTTTATCCTTTTCAATCTTATCTACTGGTTTTAACGAAAAATATCAAAACTCGCCGGCCTGGCGACTATCGCCGTCCTCAACATGAAAACAAATTGTTGCGTGGGACAACAATTTGAATTTTGGACGTCTCGGCCGAGCAAAGAAAGGGGGTAAGAAGATGGAAGGAGTACTCCTATTTTTGGCCTTCGCAGCCGCGTTAGTTTTCATAATGTGGCCACGAGGAAGGTATTAGATAGAAGGGGATCTATTCTCAGTCCCACATAAGAATAGACTCCATCGCCCCTAAGCCTTGGGCGGGCTGATGCATTTGTCATTGCGAGGATCCGCCAGCTGGCGGAGACGCGGCAATCTCGCGCGAATGCGCGCAGACAATGGTTCGACTTCGCTCACCACGGGGTTGCGAGATTCCTCGCGGAGTTTACACTGAGCTTGTCGAACGTGCTCGGAATGACAATTGCTATACGCCAAATAAGGCTGGAGGATGTATGGATTTAAGACAAATTGGAGAAGCAATCTTCTGGCTGATCGTAGGCTTTGGCGTCATTGCGCTCTTTGCCGGCGGATATGCTGCTCTCCAGAAAGCTGGAAACGCAATCG
>JACREK010000092.1 GCA_016218275.1 Candidatus Gottesmanbacteria bacterium
ATAGAGTAGCCAGACCATACAGGAAGAATGAGCAATCATACATCGAGAGTTTTAACAGATCATTTAGGCAAGAATGCCAAGGCTGGACAAAATACAGGCATTACCAGCTTCCATACTGCCAGGAAATGGTAGAATCTATTCTTAGAAGGTATCATTACCATAGACCGCATATGGGCAGAGGAATGAATATGAAACCACCGTTATTAAATTTATGAAAGGCTGACTGTCGGATTTCTACGGAGAATTAAGCGGGATTTTGACAAAAAGGATATAATTGTGGTAAGATATAATATGGTTGGACAAAATTCTCAGTTAAATAGAAATAATATTCTCTCTGATATTACTCGGCCAAAAGCCGAGTTTTTTATTGATTGTCATTCTGGCTTGTCCAGAATCCCAATGGGATCCTGAAACAAGTTCAGGATGACACGAAACTAAAAATATGGTGCGTGTCATTTGTTTCTGCGGCAGCTTTAAATTTTATAAAGAGATGGAAAAGTCTGCAAAAGTTCTGCGAAAGCAGGGATTTCAAGTTATTGTACCGCAACCTTCCCATATCCGTCATGCCCATAAACCTCAGGATCTTAAAGCAGGTAGATTTGATGATGCAACCTTAACCAAATGGGAAGGAGAAGGAGCATATCAGCACCTTGCAAATATCAGAAAAAGCGATGTTGTCTATATTTTCAACAAAGGTTCATATTTAGGTCCGGCGGTAACTGTGGAAATAGGTTATTCGCTGGCTCTGGATAAACCGATATTCTCGAAAGCTCCTGTGAAAGATATTACGGTGACTAACTTTATTAAAGCGGTGATGTCGCCCCAAAGATTGGGAGATGTATTACGTATTAAGTAGTAAGTATTAGGTATGAAGATTTTCTATACTTAATACTTGATACATGATACTTAATACGATTCTATAAGAGAGTATAATGGAAGAAGAAAAATATGACCAAAATACAACATTCATTTGGTGAATTGGCAGAGTTACATGTCCATGTAGGATCTGCGGTTGATCCGCCCATCATGTGGGAGATTGCCCATGAGCAGGGGATAAAATTGCCCACCAAAAACTACTGGGAATTCGAGAAACTGATTACCGTTTCGGATATTACCACTTACCAGAAGTATCTTGACCTTTTCCACTGGACAGAACTTATCCAATCATCTCCCGAGGCGATAGAAAAAAGCATCTATTCGATAGCTTCAGGAGCTTACAGGAAAAATAATATTACAACACTTGAAATCCGGTTTAATCCGATGAAAAGAAATAGAGGCGGAGAAAGGGATCTGGATCATATCATTTTAGCCGCCATACATGGGATGGAAAAAGCCGAGCTTGCCTACCAGATGCGCGTTGGTTTAATCCTGATGTTTGACCGCACATTTACCCCGGAATTGAATAATATTATCGGCAAAAAAGCGATTAAATATAGAGAACGGGGAGTAGTGGGGATAGATCTGGCCGGACCGATTGATAAAAATTTCCATATAAACAGTCTAGTCCCAATTGTTGATGAATGTAAAAAAGAAGGGTTAGGTGTTACCATCCACAGCGGTGAAGCGACAGGTGCAGATGAAGTAAAAAAAGTAGTTGATCTTCTTTCTCCCGATAGAATTGGACATGGGGTGCGTTCTGTTGAGGATGAAGCGGTGCTTGAAGAGCTATCCAAACGTAAAATAGTTCTTGAAGTTTGTCCCAGTTCCAATATCCACACCCAAGTAGTAAAAGACCTTTCTCAGTTTAAGGAGATATTTGGGAAGCTTAAACAATTTAGGGTTCCTTTCACCATCAATACTGACGGTCCGGAGATGTTAAAAACCAACCTGGTAAGCGAATACGAGATGCTTTTACAAAATAATATTTTAACCATTGGTGACTTGCAAACTGCTGCAAAAGTAGCAGAACAGGCAAGTTTTATTAAATAGTCATGTCATCGCGAGCGAAGCGTGGCAATCTTTATTTATAGAGATTGCTTCATCTCCCGCTACAGCGGGATCTTCGCAATGACAAAGTAATAATATGACAGATTTAAATAATAAGATTAGCCAAGATTTAGGTCTTACTTTTGACGACGTTTTACTATTGCCCAATTACACAGAGGTAAGAAGAGAGGATATTGACGTTTCAGTTCAACTGACCCAAAAGATAAAACTTGCAATTCCCCTTCTTTCCGCTCCTATGGATACGGTAACTACCGCAAAACTGGCAATTGCCCTTGGCAAACTTGGGGGATTGGGAGTGATACATCGGAATTTGTCAAAAGTAGAACAAGTAGCACAAGTAGCACAAGTAAAAAAGGAAGGGTTGTTGGCGGCTGCAGCAGTTGGCGTGGGGAAAGATATTGAAGAAAGGGTAGCTGTATTGGTTAAAGCGGGTACTGATGTCTTGCTGATAGATAGCGCCCATGGATTTTCCAAATGGGTGATTGAAGCAACTCAATTCATCGCAGATAAATATAAAAATATAGCACTTATTTCAGGAAGTGTGGCAACGGCAGCCGGAGCTAAAGCTTTAATTACCGCAGGGGCGGCCGCTTTACGGGTAGGCATGGGACCCGGTTCTATCTGTACCACTCGTGTGGTTGCCGGAATGGGAGTACCGCAAATAACCAGCATTTTGGAGACGGCAGCAGTCGCCAAACAATACGCAGTTCCTGTTATTTCTGACGGAGGACTGCGCTTTTCAGGCGATATTGTAAAAGCGTTGAGCGCTGGAGCGTCAACTGTGATGTCCGGTTCTCTTTTTGCTGGATGTGAGGAGGCGCCGGGAAAAATTGTCACTGTTGACGGTAAAAAATATAAAAGCTACAGAGGAATGGGCTCGCTTGCTTCAATGAAAGAGGGAAGTGCTGCCCGTTACGGACAGGAATATCGCCTTGGCCAGGAGAAAAAATTAATTGCAGAAGGTGTAGAAGGGTTAGTGCCTTATAAAGGAACAGTGAAAGATTCAGTTGTTCAGCTTATCGGCGGACTTCGTGCCGGTATGTATTATGCGGGGGTAAAAAATATTACAGAGCTTGGTGAGAAAACAAGATTGGTACGCGTTACTCAGGCATCGCTTGTCGAAAGCCATCCGCACGATATCATCATAAAATGAATCAACAAATATTACCAATTATCCAATTAACAAATCAACTAATATATTGGTACTTATTGGATTATTGGATAATTTGATTATTGGTTAATTACTATGATACTCATAGTTGATTTTGGTTCACAAACTTGTCACCTGATAGGTCGAAGAGTTAGAGAAATGGGTGTTGCGGTTGAGATAGTCCAACCGGAGGAAGCTTTGATAAAAATAAGACAATTTCAACCAACAGGCATAATTTTGTCCGGCGGCCCGTCCTCTGTTTATAGTAAAGAAGCGCTTTTGGTTGATGAAAAGATTTTTGATTTTGGCATCCCGGTGTTGGGAATCTGCTACGGATTGGAAGTAATGGGTCATCTTTTGGGAGGAAAAGTAGCACCCGGAAAAAAGAGAGAATACGGGCCGACTGCTTTTAGTCTAAAAAAAGACAGCGCACTTTTTGCCGACTGGGGTAAGAATAAAAAAAAATTTACCGTTTGGATGAGTCACTTCGACCAGGTAGTTAGACCCCCAAAAGGAACTCATATAGTTGGATCTACTTCAACAGTTAGAGTAGCCGCTTTTGCTGACGAGAAAAAGAAATTATACGGTATCATGTTTCATCCCGAAGTGCATCATACCGAGTATGGCGGCGAAATTCTTAAAAATTTTGTCATGGGAATCTGCCAGGGAAGCCCCTTAAAAGGAAAGCGGAAAATTAGTGAAATTAAGAAATATATTAAGGATAAAATCGGGAAGAAAAAAGCAGTCTGCGCTCTATCAGGCGGCATTGATTCCAGTGTTTCCGCCTATCTTGCCTATCAGGTAATAGGGAAAAACTTGACTTGTTTTTATGTCGATACGGGACTGATGAGAAAAGGTGAGACAGAGGAGATAAAAGATACGTTTAAAAATAAACTGAAATTACCGATGGTGGTGGTGGAGGCTGAGGATGATTTTTTAAAAGCGCTAAAAGGAATAACTGATCCGGAAGAGAAAAGAAAAGCCATAGGGGAAACTTTCATCAGAGTTTTTGAAAGGGAAGGTGAAAAAATTGGCGCGAGAATTCTGATTCAAGGAACTATCTATCCGGATGTGATTGAAAGTAAAGGTACAGAGCATGCACAGAGGATTAAAACTCATCATAATGTAGGCGGAATCCCTACAAAGCACGGATTTAAGATAGTTGAACCGCTAAGATCTTTTTATAAAGATGAAGTGAGGGAGATTGCGGAAGAACTGGGATTTCCAAAAGATTTGGTTTCCCGGCATGTTTTTCCAGGTCCGGGTTTGGCAGTTAGAATTATTGGCGCGGTTACGCGGGAAAAGCTGGATATATTAAGACGCGCTGATGAAATTGTGGTGGAGGAGATAAAAAAGGCAGGACTTTATAATGATATATGGATGGCGTTTGCCATTTTCACCGGAGTCAAGTCAACAGGGGTAGCAGGGGACGAAAGAAAGTATGGTGAGACTATTGCCCTGAGGGTGATTGAGTCCAAAGATACAATGACTGCTGACTGGGTACGGCTTCCCTATGAACTTTTGGCAAGAATATCAGAGCGTATTGTGACTGAAGTTTTTGAAGTCGTCAGAGTAGTCTACGATATCACCACCAAGCCGCCAGCAACAATGGAATGGGAGTAATTTCCTTACCTTGACAGAAATTCCTTGCAAGTATATAATTTCCTTGTATGTTACAAGAGATGGCAA
>JACREK010000093.1 GCA_016218275.1 Candidatus Gottesmanbacteria bacterium
CGGGAAGTGTATATTAGAAAATCAAGTTTGCCGGTTAAATTGACGGATGACCACGAAGTTTTTGCCATCAGAACGGTAAATTGCATGCAAAAATCAAGAGATACCCGTTTATGCCAAAAGAGGTGTAAACAAAATTGTCCGCATAAATATTTTAAAAATTATAAAATGGAAAAAATCCCCGCTAGTTCTTTGAGGGTAGGGGATTATCTTTTTTATCCGATGGCCTTCCAATTCACCCCAATATACACATAACACGCCACAATCGGACTGAAAGATGGTATAATGGGGTATATGACGATGTATTGCCCCAAATTAACCACAATCCAAATTGGAACGTTGAAAGACCTTATCAGCCATAATAATGGCTCAAGCAGAGAAATAAAAAGAGCTCAAGCTATTATTATGATTGACAAGGAAAAGGATGTGGCTGATATTTCCGAAATTACTGGCTTCGGACGGTCTCAGATATTTGAGTTAAGAAAGAAATACTTGCTTTTTGGCATAACCGCTATTGAAGATAAACGGAAGAAAAGTCCCAATGAATTATTAACCAGAAGGCAGAGGATGGAAGTAATCAGAGCATTGCAAAGCCAAACACCTAACGATTATGGCTATGATTGCGATTATTGGACGACTGGCATCTTAGCCGATTGGATTAAAAGGCAATATGATGTTCAATACAAATCCAAGACCTCTTTTTATCTAATCTTTCGTCAGGCTAAGTTCACTTTCCATAAGCCAGGCAGAGTTTATGAAAAAAGAAATGAGCAGGAAGTTAAGCAATGGCAAGAGAAAACCAAGCCAGTAGTAGAAAAAGCCATGAGAGAATCTAATACAGTTGTCTTAGTGGAAGACGAAATGTCGCTGTCAGCCGCGACCACTATTCAGAAAATCTGGTTGCCTCAAGGGCAATATCCAAAAATTGAGGTCTCTAGCCGAAAAGAAAGCAGAAGTATTTATGGATTTTTAAATATCAAAACAAAACAAGAGCGCGCCTTTAAGACGAAATGGCAGAATATGTATATCACTTGCGATGTTTTGAAAAAACTAAGGAAAATCTATCCAACACAGAAAATACTGCTCATTTGGGATCAAGGGCCTTGGCATAGAGGCTCTAAGGCCCAAGAGTTTATCAAGGCAGACGATAATATCCAGACCATCTATTTTCCCAGAGGCGCCCCGGAAGAAAATCCTCAGGAACACGTCTGGAAAAACGGACGAAGCCAAGTGAGCCATAATAGGTTTATTCAAAAGATTGACGCAACTACCGATGAATTCGTTCACTATTTAAACTCTACCCAATTCCCTTATTCATTTTTAGATCTATAGTCCGAATTTAGAATGTTTTATCTATATGTCAGGCACTATACGTAAGCCAAAACGTCAAAATCCGGGTGAAAAAATTCAACCATTTCATAATCCTCTCTTTTTATCAAGCGGAGATTGTTTGGGTATTTTGACAAGTTTTCATTCTTAAAAGTTTCGTAATCCGGTACATCAAAATCATTGCAACCGACTTGCATACGATATGAGTCGGGTTTTCTGATACGCAAATGAATTATTGTATTTTCTCCGACTTTTATCGGTTCACGGAGAGCAACGCGCGGGCCGTTGTTCTCATTTACAAAATTGCCAAGAGCCTTGACCATTTAAGATAATTTTTCAAACACATCGGGATAATGGGCAAAAATTGTAAGCGAGTTAATAGGTAGGGTTTCGCCGATAATCTTTTCCGCTAAGTCCGAGGTTTTATTGGCAACATAAACAACGGCCTCGCGCAGTTCTTTTTCATTTTTTATTGGACTGAAACGATAAAGTTGCATAATGTTATTTCAATAATCCATTTGCGGAAACGCCAAGTGCTTTGGCGACTTTATGAACGGTCATTAAAGAAGGGTTTCTTCTGCCTCTTTCAAGGCCGCTAATATACGACCTGTGGACACCTAAAATTCTTGCTATATCGCCTTGCGATAACTTCTTCTTTAAGCGTACCTCTCTTAATTTTTTTCCAAATTGCAAAACTTCGTTTTTCATAAAAGTTTTATCCACTCTTGCATTGATTTTAACAAATGTTGTATGATTGGTCTATGGATAGCAATTATTCAACATCTTTAGGGAGTAAATTTGTTGTGTGCGCATGGGCGGGAGGGACAAACACAACTCCATATTTTATTGCGGCGCA
>JACREK010000010.1 GCA_016218275.1 Candidatus Gottesmanbacteria bacterium
AGCTGCAAGAAATAACCTCTTTTGCCAAAGTGGCGCTTTTTTAAACCATTCTGGAACTCCATAATCTTGCCTTGTTTTATTACCCACCGGAGTACCGAGAGCATGAAGTAATACTACAAAACTTCCGCTGTTTACGTGAAGACTAGATTCCTCTGTAGTAAATTGGTATTGACGATATTTTGTTTTAATGGAATGATTTCTTTTGCGCTGATAAAAAACCGCATGATAACCTAGGTGGCTTATATCGCAAGCTATTTCCTCTAAGTCCTCGGGTTTGCCCCAAAAAGACACCAGTTGAGTTTTATTAGTAAAAGTGAGATTACCATCACCCATGTTAAAGGCTACCAGCTTTATAAGATAAGGTAATTGGGATGAGTTATATCTAAGTGGTAAAAGGCTTCTTTTTTTTAATTCTCGAATAAGATATTCTCTGCTATATTCACTTACAAACGGCAGTGACAGATTTCTTATAGAATCTTCAGAAACGATTACTTCATTTGAGGGATCCTCATAAGCAACGCCTGTGAAAGGAAAAATTGAAACGCTGTCACTATCTTGAAGAAGTTTTGCCTCTCTCATTCCTTGGCGGGTATAAATAGGATGATCAGAAGTAGCCTGGATAGTATAGCCTAAAGAGGTAGTAATTTTAATAAGATGAGGATTAGTATATTTTTTCAAAAACAGAGCAATTTGAGCCTTATCTTCTTTTTTTGTAGAAAGATTTATACAAGTAAGAGAAGGAGAAGTTTTTTTAAAATCACCAATTTTTTGCCGATATCCGAATTTTGTTAGAATTTCAGTGTCAGAAGGTAAACAATTTATGTCGTAGCCCACGGCGCCAGGGGAAATTACACCATTATTCTCAGGGTCTGTGGCAAAAACAGTTCCAATAGATGCTCCATAACCGGAATGAGCATCCGGTAAAAGAATGACATATCCAACAAGACCTGGAAGTGTTGCGGTATTGGCAGACTGCTCAAAGACTATTTCTTCCAACTTCCCAATCAACTTCTCCGAGGCAATAATTCTTACCGGTACTCTCATGCCGGATTTGTAAGAAGTTGGTAATTCCCAAATAAAATCGGCGATTCTTATTAGTTTTTCCCTCATAGGGTTAAATATCCAAAACTATAGTGGCGATAAATTTACCATCATCTTTTTTGATCTCTAAGTGATGCCTGGTAACTGCCTTGACATCACATCTTAGTTTATGTTTTTTAATATCAATTTTTTCCCCAAATAATTTAGCATTCAATTCGTATTTATTTCTTATGCTTATCTTAAACTGACAAAAGACTAATCCCTGACTGTCTTTATAAAAAAGAAGCTCATTTAAAAAATCGAGGAGTAAATTATCCAATTGTTGATTGCTAATTGATAATTGCTGATTGTTTAGTGGATTAATAGTTTTTAAATCAACCATTACTTGTTCAACTGCTTCAGCTGCATTTTGAAATAATTCCTCAATTGTTTTCCCATATACTTTGTAGGCAACATCGGCTGTTGTGATACCTTCAAGGACTTTGTATTTCATGGCTAGGAAGCTTATTCTTTTGGCGCCACACCGTAAATTGTGATGGGAGTACCTTGATTTTCATCAGATGCATAAGTCACATTTCCCCCTGTGGGAGGATCTGCCCAATTATACAGCTTTTCAGCATTTTGAATACTTATATTTACGCATCCATGACTCATCGGGTGTCCGAAATTATTATGCCAGTAAGCACCGTGTAACCCGAAACCTCTGCTTTTGGGCACCGCACTACTGTAGAAAAACATAGTAAAAGGAACATTCGGAAGATTATAGTATGTACCTATAGCGGGATTGCCGCCTGCCATTCTTGTGTAACGGAGTTTTATCCAAATACGAAAATCTCCGGTTGGCGTAGGATACCATTTACCGGAAGATATAGGAAAGCTGAATACCATATTATTTCCTTCGTATGCCGAAAGCTGTTGGGTGCTCAAGTCTATATATATGTGTTTATTGCCTCCCGTACTCTCCCCCAATACCACCTTTTGCACCTCTTTTATACCGCTGGCAATATAGGAAGGACCGCTAATCTCTTTTCCCAAGTACGTTCCTTTATTATCTGCTTGATAAATACCGGATAAATCTTTGATGCAGCTTAAGGAATTGGCGCATACCGGATTTAGATAGTTATAAAAAGAGACTCCCAGAAGCAATACTGCCAGACAACCCAGTGCGGAAAATAATATTTTCTTTTTCCTCATTAAATTAAGAGTAAGTCAACTTTTGGGAAAAGTAAATAACCGCACCGCGAAAATCAGGTGATTTTTGATATGAATTTATGTTAACCTTATGGTGAAAAATATTGGTATATTTTTTACCATTATAATCGAAAATCAATATGCGCAAGATACTAAGAAAGGGTGAGTTTTGGATACTTATTTTCCTTTTTTCTGCTCTTGCTTTTATATACAGGGACGTTTTTTTAAAAAACAGAATTGTCTTCCCTTCGAACTTTTTAGCTACATTCTATTCCCCCTGGGCGACACAAAAATTTGCCGGATATCCCAATGGCATCCCTCACAAGCCGATTGGCGGCAATGATCAGGTAAGAATGTTCTATCCTTACAGAACATTTATAAATGAATCTTTGGCCAAAGGAAAATTGCCTTTGTGGAATCCGTATAATTTTTCCGGCAGCCCCATCATCGCCAATTTTCAATCTGCAGTATTTTATCCGTTAAATATTATCTACTTTCTTCTTCCCCAAATAACCGCCTGGTCGATACTGGTGGTTATTCAGCCGCTTCTTTCTACCCTTTTTATGTATCTTTATTTACGATTGCTCATCCCACAAAAATTAGCCTCTTTTTTTGGCGCTTTTGCATTCGGTTTTTCGGGATTTATATTAGTCTGGTCGCAGGAAAATGCTGTGGTTGGACAGGCTGCGCTTTGGTTTCCGGCAATACTATATGCGGTTGAGAAATTTGTAAACTCTTTTAAACTGAAACATTTCCTGTTGCTTGTTGTTTCGCTTTCAGTATCTATTCTGGCCGGATTTATGCAGGTATCGTTTTATATTTTTATTGCTTCTTTTCTATATGGTGTTTTTAGGATAAATCAAATAAATTCCGGCAAAAAAGTCAGAAAGTTAATATATTTATTCAGCGCATTTTTGGTTAGTTTTCTTATTTGCGCAGTTCAGCTTATACCTTCAATTGAGGCTTTTTATGAATCTGCCCGCAGCGCTTCATCGGCAGAGGAAGTGTTGAAATCATATCTTATTCCCTTAAGATTTTTTATCAAGATCTTAGCTCCTGATATTTTTGGTAATCCGGCAACTTATAACTACTGGGGCCAGGGATTTTATCATGAAAGCATCCTCTATTTAGGCATAATACCTTTAGTATTTGCCATTCTTTCGGCAGTTGTATTACGTCATAATAAATATGTCCGCTTCTTTTTTTGGGCAAGTGTGATTTCTTTTGTTTTGGGAGTTAAATCTTTTTTTACCGAGTGGGTCTATAGATTGCCAATTCCGCTTGTCAATACTTTTCTTCCCAGCAGAATATTTTTTATCACCTCAACAAGTTTGGCAATTCTAGGGGCTTTTGGGCTTTCACATTGGCTAACAAATGATACAAAAAGTATACGGCGGACTATAAGAATGATTGCTATTCTGCTTGCATCTATTCTGATATTTATCCCCGGATATTACTACCTCTCGGCAGTCACTAATAATAACAATAAAATTGTAGAATCTCTTGCAATCCTTCTCAAACCGCGCCCGGATATATCGGTATCAAACGCAGTAATCAGTATAAGAAATATAATTCTTCCATTGCTTTTGCTTTTTTCTATTGTGCCCTTGACATTATTAAAGAATAAATTGCGCATATCAGGAACCATTTTGGTGTTTTTAACTTGTCTTGGGCAATTTTATTTTCTTTATAAATATACGGTAGTTGGCAATAAAGAATTCCTCTATCCGGATCATTTTATTTTTTCTGATATCAAGGCAAACCAGAACATAACAGACCGCTTCCTTTCCTTTGGCTGGCCGATTTTGGGAGATGTTGGACTGGTAAAGCACGTCTATTCTCCTGACGGCATAGACCCTGTTTTTCCCAATAGATATGGACAGTTAATTTATGCCGCTAAAAATTATGGAGTATATACCAAAGATATTCCCAGAATTGAGGTGAATCTGTCTGAATATCATGAAAATAAGAATATTATTGATAACTTTCGCCGCTTAAAACTGATTTCTTTGCTGGGTGTAACTCGCGTGTATAATTATGAAAAAGATTACGAAGATCCCCAAACAATAGACTCAATATTTCCCCAGGCTATGTTTATGCCTTTATGGAAACGCGGCAATTGGCAGGCATACGAGAATAAGAAGGCATATCCCCGGGTATTTCTGGCAGATAGATATATTGTCGAGAAAGATCCGCAAAAAAGTCTGGACCTTATTTTTGCTCAAAACACTGATTTGCGAAAAACGGTTGTTTTGGAGGAAAAACCTGATAATTTTTCCCCTGCAGTAAATGATACGTATAATGGAAAAATTGCCGATGTTTTACTCCAAGTCTATCAACCGCAACGCATCCAACTGCAAATCAATACAGATACCGATAGAATTCTTTTTCTATCCGATAACTATTACCCGGGTTGGTATGCGTATGTTGACGACACACCGACAAAGGTATACCGTGCGGATTATACATTCCGGGCAATTGTCGTACCGAAGGGAAAACACAACCTCACCTTCATATTTAAACCACTATCTTTTAAAATCGGGGCTTTCATCTCGACGGTAACAATATTGGTATTAATTTCAGTTGTGTTTATACGTAGATTTATACCGTATGTTAGTTACTGTCTCAAAAAGAAAATTAAATCATAATGCCATCCCCAAATTATTCAAAAAAAGCACAAACTACTCCTATTTCCTCAAATCTGAAAAAAACAATTACTTGCGGGAGAGAAGTTAGAAGTTCTCAAATTTATAACATACCCTTTTCACCAAGTCTTTTTGCCTCTTTTTTAAAATAGTCAACCATCTTCCCAAACTTAAATGGTTTTAACATTTTGGGATAAGCCTTGGGCAGATCAACCACACGAAGAAGTTGACTGGATAGATAGAGCATATCTACTTTAGTATTGAATTTTTCTTCTGTCCGGCTGATCAGCTGTTCCAAGATGAACTCTTTCTTTTTTAATATGAAATAAAGGTCGATAAAATCCCGTGTTTGGAAGCGACCAAGGATTGTATACAGTTTGTTAATGGCTATATCGTAGAAGCTGTCAATTTTAATATTTCTGTAAATTAGTCCACTTTCAACGGGTGTATATGGAAAGCTGTTAAAATCTATCTTTAGTTTGTCATCTTTAAATTGAATCTCGTAAACAAATAAACCAGAGATCCTTCTTTTGCTAAAATTAATTGCTCTATATTGTTTATTGAATTTATAAATGATCTTATCTATTTCCTTGTCATTGACGTCACTCTCGGTGAACAGATCAATATCTTCCGATAGTCTATGCTGGAGATAAAATTCGGAAAGTGCCGTCCCTCCGGTAAGATAATACCATCTAGTTATTTCTTCCTTTTGGGAGGCCAGTTCCAGAAAGTGATATTGGGCGGGAGTGAGTATAGTTTTCCCCATATTAAGTACTCCACTAAACGGGCAATATAAGGATCGATATTTTCTTTAATCATCGGCCAGGCTTTTATTACTTCTTTTTTATCTAGTTTCTCTCCTTCAGAAAGTCCATAGTTTATCAGTTGAGTCAATCGCCAGAGTCGATAACCTTTGGGATCTTCTTTTTTAAATCTTTCTTCGTCAACATTCCAATTGAACATATGGAATAATTATAGCAATTTTAAAGGAGGCCATACAAATTATGTCAAGCAAGAAGTTGCAAGTTTTCCAAAATTCCATATCTAAAAGATAATAGACCCAGTTCTATTTCAACTCAAATCATCTTTCTATTTACAAACTGATACATAAAAAAACTACTTACAAGGGAAATTAGAAATGCATAGAAAGTGCCGGCAAATACACCAAATAAAGGATAGAGATATCTGACAGCTGTTGCATAAACCACCACATTGACACCACCGCTTACCATCACTACCTTCATAACAGCCACAGAAAATGTTCTACCATGGATAGTAAAGGTGATAATCATAGTTGAAAGCATGATTGCCGGAAATGAAGCAAACATTCCACCTACAATCGGACCGCCTAATTTTGTCATAATAACGGCAAAAGCAATAATTGTCCCGCTTAATATTGCCCTAAAACTTAACTGTCTAGAATTTAAAACCATTCTTTTTTGTCCTTCGGATTTTACTCTCACTACTTTCTCTCCTAGAATATAAGAAATGACAAGAAGAAGGAAAAATATAACAAGAGACAGGGAAAAATTATCAATCTTCAGTATGACAAAGATGAAGGAGAGAATAAACCATACAAGGAGTGATAACCCTATCGAGATATAAAGTTTATTTTGTGAAAGCAGAATATACAATGCGGTAAATAAAGCATCTAAACCAATAATGGCAGGAACAATCGTGGTTGCTTCTGCCGCAATTTGAGGTGATTGTGTCCAAGCTATAAAAAATAAAGCCAAAACAACAGTTGAAGGAAGACCGGTAATGACCCCGCCGATTTTGGAACCAAATCTCTCGGCAATAAGAGTGGCCCCCGTTATCCATACTGCCCCCACTATAAAAGCCAGAATCAACTTCAGATAAAAAACATCCATTCTGCTCTTTCTCCACTGATTATAGCAAGTGGAAGATTAAAAACTAAATAAATATAAGAGTAGTTGGAGGTTTTTCAAATTCAATGAGGAAAAGAGAGACTATCTAAATTACTTTATCCACAATTACTATTTTCTTTCCGAGGACTCTTCAGTGATTATTTTTATATAATTTTTTAATTAACATCAGTACGGGGATAAAGATCTATCTCTCCCTTCCTATAGTTAAACTTTGTTATGAAATTATTAAAGAAACCGATCTGTCCTACAATACTATATGGCCATATATAACCGTGTTTAAATCCTGCTTCAATGCTGAAATTGTAACCGCCTACAGTAATAACAACCGGATGAATATAATATGGTTCGCTTTTTCCACTTAAACCAGCAACAAAATCTTTTTTTCCTTTTTCAATATCAATTCCTAATATTTTCCCTATTTCAGCATCAAAAATACACCTATCTGCTCCAGAATCAATTAAAACTTCGTGCTGAATAAAAGAGTTTTTATATGAAATACCGATAGGAATTACTGGTCTTATAATTTGGGGTGCGTATTTTTTATATTTGAATTTCACAGATTTGATCCTACAACCATATGAAGGTTACGTGGCATACGAGTGATTATGGGATTTTCGTAACCCTTTTCTTTAGCTTTAGAATAAGCGACACGAGCAGTTTTTCCGCTTGATATCACGGTCTTTTCATCGTCTTTTAAGGCAACCCATAAGCCTTTATATTTTTTGAAAATTTTAGTCCAATCGATTGCCATAGGAGTTAGAATTATATATTTCTATTTTAAAATATTCAAGCTGGTAAAATTATTGTGTCTAAAAT
>JACREK010000100.1 GCA_016218275.1 Candidatus Gottesmanbacteria bacterium
GTTTCGCACTTCGATTAAAACACCTCCGAGGTGTCCGCAGGACTCCTCGGATGGTGAAGGATTTACCGGCAACTTCACCTCGGAGGAATCCCTTCGGGCTACCATCCGAGGTGGATAATGGCAAAAGTGCGAAACTCGTGATAGATTGAACAAGTCTTAGAATAATTAAATGATCATAGATAATCAACTATTAAATGAGTCATTTGAAGATCTTCGGGAAGATTTTGAGGAATTGGAATATTTAATCAATTCCGATCTGTCCCATCTTCAGAAATTTCTAACATTAGTCAATCGATTTAAAAATCAATTCAGAGAACAAACTTACCAGCTTGTACTCAAAGATACTTTAAATCTGAAAAACAGATTTGAAAAATATTTTGCGGAAATCAAAAATATTGCGCAAAAAGCAAAAAAAGCGCCTGCTTCAGCTTCACTTATACAAAAATTAATTATTGTCAAAGACTCATATTTTGATCTCATCCGCTCACAATATAGTCTGGTAGGGTTTTTTGTTACATCTTTCGATTGGCAATCCCCTTCATTTGCCGCCTCTTTATATTCCGCTGCCGGCAAGCAAACCGGACAGATTTTGGGTACCCTCAATGACTATAAAAGAGACGCTCATCTTGATGAGAAAGATTTTGAAAGAAAATATTTGAGTGAATATATAGATGAGCCACTCAAATTTGGAATCCACGTTTACATGACAGGCAGCGGACAGGCCGCTTTCACCACTATCTTTAATTTTTTGCTGATGGAAGAAAAGATGAAAGGAAAAATACTTCTTGGTAAATCTTCATACTTTCAATATAAACAACTTTTAATTGGAGCTTTGCGGGATAAAATTATAGAGGTGGATGAAAGAGAGACTGATAATTTATTGGAAATTATAAAAAAAGAAAAACCAAGCGCAATATTTCTTGATTCACTCTGCAATGCAAAAGATATTCCGGTTCCGGATCTTATAAATCTAATTAAATTTCTGGTCAATGACTATCGTGAGGAAATTTATTTGGTTATTGATAATACCTGCCTTACAATCGCCTTCCAACCGTTTAAAATGCTAATCGGCAAAACCAGGAAAGTGCATCTAATTATGTTTGAAAGTTTGATGAAATACCACCATTTTGGGCTGGATCGTGCAACAGGCGGGATAATAGTCGCTTATGGACGCGATACCGAAAAACTTTTTGACTACCGGAAACACTCGGGTACAAATATTGCGGACAGTTCTGTCTATATGTTTCCAATTCCAAATAGGAAGATGCTGGAGGCAAGACTGAAGCGTTTATGGAGAAATGCTTTTCAGGTAAGTTCATTTTTGCAGAATTATCTGGAACACAAACCCAACAAACAGATCGAGAAAATTGTTTATCCTCTTTGCGGAAGTTTTTTTAATATCGGATTTAAGAAAAAAAATATCCGCAAGTATAAACAACTCGTAAATTTAGTTATTGCTGAGGCTAAAAAGAAAAATATACAGATAGTTGGAGGTACCAGCTTTGGCCTGAACAATACGCGCATCTATTTGACTTCTCTTTGGACCAAATTTGGGGAACCGTTCGTGCGGGTCTCTGTAGGTACTGAAAACAGGTATCAAATAGAAATAATCAAAAAAGTATTTATTTATTCAATCGGTAAAATTGAAAGATGGTGGTAGTTTTATACCAAAGGTGTGAAGAGAATCACACCTTAGAGGTGTGAGAAAGAGAATGATAATGCGTGACGAAGCAATCTCTCGCGTATGCGGGCTCAAACAAGTTGAGAGATTGCCACGCCCCTTCGGGGCTCGCAATGACAATTTGACATGAGAAGTATTGCTTTAGTTACTTATACTCAACAACCAAAACTTTTTGATGGTGATAATTTATTAGTTGATCCGTTTAAAAGGCACGGATTTTCCGTTAAAGTCATCCCGTGGGACAAAAAAGATATATTGTGGGAAAATTTTGACCTGGTAATTCTTCGCTCGGCTTGGGATTACCACCTGAGAATCCCAGAATTTCTAAACTGGTTGGATTTGCTTGAAAGTCGAAAAGTAAATCTCTGGAATCCGGTCAATATAATCAGGTGGAATATGAACAAAAAATATCTCCTTGATCTCTCAAATTTGGGTATTCACATTATCCCGACACTGCTAGTTAATAAAGATACGCTAAACTATGCAAGAAAAATTGCAGACAAAAAAGGCTGGGAAGAAGTAGTAGTTAAACCAACGTATGGAGCTTCTGCGTATAGAATCGAGAAATTCAAATCGCAAGAATTGGATGTGGAGATACCTCAGTTACAAAGTATTCTTCGGGAAAGTGACATCATGATTCAGCCTTTTATGAAAGAAATAAATTCTGAGGGAGAATTGTCTTTTATCTTTTTCGATAAACAGTATAGTCATGCAATACTTAAAAAACCAAAAAAAGAAGAGTTCCGATCTCAACCTGAATTTGGAGGAAGTGAAATATCTATCAAACCCGCTCCTCAACTGCTTTCACAGGCACAGCAAATATTAGGAAAGATTTCCTCACCACTTCTTTATGCTAGGATTGATGGTGTAGATGTGAATGGACAATTTCAACTTATGGAGCTTGAACTTATAGAACCTTATCTATTTTTTGAAAAAGATGAAAAATCAGCGGAAAAATTCGTTGATGCGGCAATCTCCTTATAATCTTTGTTTTTTACGGAATATTCGGATAGTGGCACCGTTTCTCCTTCGTCAAACTCAGGACAGGCATTTTTAAGGTATATTCGGATAATGGCATTTTTTCTCCTTCGCTTCGCTCAGGACAAGCACTCTATTTTGTTTGTGGGTAATGACAACGTTTCCATTTCTTACCGCTTCCGCACCAACACGGGTCGTTGCGGCCAAGTTTCTTTTTATTGGATCCACTCGGGGTCAGACCTTGAAATCCCTTAAGGTCTGACCCCATTTTCGATTGTTGATGCTGCGCTTCTTTTGAAATTGTAGTCTGTTGCTGTTTTTGTATAGCTGCAATTTGATCTGGCGATAACTGGACCTGTATCTTAAAAATCCGATGGGCTATCTCATAATCGACTGCGGCAATCAACCTTTCAAACATGGAGAAAGCTTCGTTTTTATATTCTACCAGCGGATCCAGCTGTCCGTATCCCCGAAGACCAATTCCTTCGCGCAAATCATCGACTGCGTCCAAATGATCCATCCAGAAATTATCAACAACAGAGAGGGATGCCCATTTTTCAATTTGCCTCATTATTTCCTGGCTAACTGATTTTTCCTTCTGTTCATATGTATCTCTGGTAACTTTAACCAGAAAATCTGAAATTGTGTCAGCATCTTTCATTTGCTCAAACTGAAGTAAAAGCCCCTTTTGCGAATTTGGGTCAAACGGAATGATGGAAACAAATTCCTGCAAAATTTTCTCCCTGTCTATGCTGGAAAACCCGGAGGCTTGGTAAAGATTGACTATATTATGAATTTGACTCTCTAATTTTTCCAAAATCATATTTTTCAAATCCTCTCCCACCACAATTTGCCGGCGAAGTTTATAAACAATTTCTCTTTGCTTATTGAGTACA
>JACREK010000101.1 GCA_016218275.1 Candidatus Gottesmanbacteria bacterium
AAATCATTCAAAGTCACCAGAATCATCAGAGCAAGAAGGATAATCATGCCAAATTGATGGATATACCTCTCCCAATGAGTCTTAATTTTTTTGCCGGTTATCCCTTCTATCAGTACAAAAAGAAGCCTGCCGCCGTCAAGGGCTGGAAATGGTAAAATATTCACAATCGCCAAATTTAAAGATAGAAGTCCCAAGAGTTCCAAAACCGCATTTTCTCCGGATCTTACCGCTGCTCCTGTCATCTGGGCAATGCCGATGGGCCCTGCCACATCTTTCCCTACCGGCTGAAAAGAAATAAGTTTCCAAATGGTTTTTCCAATTCCCCAAACCAACTCTTTTGAAATAAAAAGAGATTCTTTCATACCCATAACCGGCGCTTGCCAGAATGGGTACTTTTTTTCCTCATATCGGGAAATGACCACTCCCATCGGCCCTTCATCTTTGGGATAATCTTTTCTTGGTACAATTGCAATTCCAAGTTCTTGCCCTCCCCTTTCGATCACTAAAGTAACCTCCTCACCAAGATGCTTTTTTGTCGTTTCGATAAGCTGTTCTCCATTCTTTATTTCTGTTTCCTCCACCTGAATACTGTTCACTCCACCATCCGAGGAGCCCCTTACAGGATAAACCCTTCGGGTCACCTCGGAGGTGTCTTTATTTATCAAATCATCTCCTGTTTTAATTATCTTCTCATCACTTTTGAACTTTGAACTTTGAACTTTGAACTTTTTAATGATGTCTTTTTCTTTCAAACCCGCTCTTTCTGCAGGCGAATTTGCCAGTATCTTTTCTATATGGACTCTATCTGTAGGCACCATTACACCTTGAGTAAAAATGTAGGAAATAACGGTAATTGCCAGAAGAAAATTCATTGCTACTCCGGCTACCAAAACAACTGTTCTTTGCCAAACCGGCCTTGTGTAGAATGCTTTATTTTTAATCTCCAGATTAAATTTTTCTTTATTTTTGATTTTTGATTTCTGATTTTTGATTTCTTCCTCTCCTTCTTCCCCAAAAAGCTTTACAAACCCGCCGATGGGAAGCCAGTTGACAGAATAAGTCGTTTCTCCGCGCCTAATGCCAAAAATTTTGGGCGGCAGGCCAAAGCCGAATTCCTCCACCTTAATGCCCATTTTCTTGGCAGCCACAAAATGGCCGATTTCGTGAACCAGCACAAGGACAGAAAGTATAAGAAGGAAAACCAAAGCGGTAAGAAACATGTTATCTTTATGTCATCGCGAGTCACGATTAGATCGGGACGTGGCGATCCCCGATCTAGTCGGGGATTGCGGAGCTTGTCCCGAACTGTCATTAGAGATTGCTTCGCTCCGCTCGCAATGACAGTGAGGGATCTCTCCTCGCAATGACATCAATACTAATCTATTCTAATCAACTATATTCTGTAATTCAATCAGGAAAAAGGATATAATAAGCACATGCATCAGGGCAACACTACTTTCAATACCGAAGAAATTGAGATTCATATCCGGACTTACCGCTCGCTCCTTAAATCAACCGGCGAAGTAAGAATAAAACAGCTTGAAGATTCGCACCTGAACATGAACTCCATTCTTCAGGAAAAAGGGAAAACCGACGATGTTGACATTGCCGCTTTTATATATGTCCTTCTGCGGCTTCCTTTTTGCATGTCCAATGTCAAAAAGATAATCCTGGGACAATCAAACGACGTCTTTGCCAAGCATGGAATAAGAAATTTTTCCCGCTGGCAGGAAGTTGAAGCTCCCGGAAGGCGGCGCAAGATGTTTTATGACGGCAAAAATACGCTCGCCGTTTATATCGCTTCCGTCACCGATGTGGATGATTTAATTACTCTTCTGACTGCATTTCAGATTGAATGGAATAAGTTTCACAAAAGCTTAAAAGCGGCAAAAGATGTTGTGAAGGAAGCGGGAAAATTTATCGACAGGGAAGATATCGATAGAGTCAAAAATATCTGGGGAGAAGACTTCACCAGTTTTTTACAAGCGATAAAACACCGCAGTGCAGACTTTACCGTAAAACTTTTGTCTGGCTCTTATGTGGAATACGCCAAAGCCACCAAATATTGGTGGAAAAATATCGCCGCGAAAATTCCTTTTATAAATTTTGGGAATCGCCCAATTTATTTTGTCTCCAGCAACACCCATTCCGTCACCAATCTTTTGACCAGATTTGCCCTTCAGGAAGAAAAGACTTTGCAAAACTTCCTCTACAAAAGCAAAGATACCAATCTCATCAGACTCTGGGAAGAGATTGAGATGGGCGATTTTCTGGCAAACCGCGAGAACTTTTTGTACTATATCGCCAAAAAATACGGCAGGACAAATCCCGAGTTTTTGAAAAGTAAAAAAGAGAAAGAGATACGCTTGGGGATTCACCATATACCGGCATTCCATTATCTGGATATTGATGCCCAGGTAATTGAAATAAAAAAACTTGCCGATATAGACCTTGACAAAAGACTGGGTATAACAACCGCTCATCTGAAAAAAAGCAATGCCCTGATTATAAATGTAGACTATCCTTTAGGCTGGGCGGCTTATCAGGTGTTGACTGAAATCGGCCAGAATGTAGCCAGTGTCCGCGGCATATACCTGATGGGAAAAGCGGCAACATTAAACGGCAAAGTAGGAGATATACTTCTGCCTACAACCGTCTTTGACCAGCATACGAAAAATATTTATGGTTTTAATAACAGCTTCAATTCTTTGGATTTTAAAGACATATTTGCCACCGGGGATGTGCTTGATGACCAGAAAACCATTGCTACCAAGGGTACTTTTTTGGAAAGCAAAGATCTGATAAAGCGGTGGTTTAGGCAAGGTTACACTATTATCGAGATGGAAACAGGACCCTACCTGAATGCTCTTTATGAATTTGTCTATTACAACAGATATATGGAAAATCAGTTTATAAACCTGACCAACACTCCCTTTGAACTGGGCATTGCCCATTATGCTTCCGATACCCCGTACAGCAAGGCGAAAAATTTAGGCGTAAGGAATCTAAGTTATGAAGGAGTGGAACCTACCTATGCCATCTCGCTTGCTATAATAAAGAAAATTGTTGAGAGGGAAACTAAAGAAAAATAAATCCTTTGTCATGCTGAATTTATTTCAGCATCTATAAAGATCCTGAAACGAGTTCAGGATGACATATTTAGATTGTATTCAGTTCCTGTTCTTTTTTCTCCCGCAGAACTTCAATTTCTGTCATCATCTCATCTGTCAAGGTCTGTATCTCTTTTTCCAGTCTTTTTTTGTCATCTTCGGAAATTTCTTTGGCCTCAAATTTTCTTTTCAAATCGCTCATCACTTCATGCCTGACTTGCCGCACCATAATCCGGCCGCCTTCAAGTTTCGTATGAGCTAGCTTGATATATTCATCCCTTCTTTCTGCGGTTAAAGGAGGAATACTGATCCTGATTATATGCCCGTCAACTGAGGCAGAAAAGCCTAAGTTTGCACTATTTATTCCTCTCTCAATATCGCGTATAACAGATGGGTCAAAAGGAGCAATCAGAAGCATCCGCGCTCCATCGGTAGTAATCGTTGCCATCTCTTTAACTTTGAGATGCTGGGTATTGTCATAAGCTGTAATAACTATATTCTCCACCAGTGCCGGTGTAGCCCGACCGGTCCTGATAGTTGCCAAATCTTCCTGCAACATGTGTATTGCCCGCATCATTTTTTCTTTAACAAGGGCTAAAATCTGCTGATCCATCAGCAAATAGAATAACATACTTTATTCTCTAAACTCAATACCGTATACTAAATATAACGAAATAATTTTTAATTTCTAATTTTAAATTTTTAATCAATTTCTAAGGAGTTAGAAGTCAATAATCAAATTTGATTACTGTCATTCCGAGTGAAACGAGGAATCTCTCGCGAATGCGAGAAAAATGAGTAAGAATTATTATGTATATATAGCTACAAATAGATCTCATACTTTGTATATAGGAATAACTAATAATCCAGTAAGAAGAATGTGGGAACATAAAAATAAGTTAATTGATGGATTTACGAGAAAATATAATATTGACAAACTAATCTATATCGAAGAATACCAAGATATAAATCAAGCATTAGCAAGAGAAAAGCAGATAAAATCTTGGTCAAGAAGGAAAAAAATAAATTTGATTAAAGCAGCGAATCCTAAATTCGAAGAATTAATAATATAAATCTCGAATGGGCTTGTCATTCCGAGCATAGCGAGGAATCTCTGGCGAATGCCAGATAGGGCGCCTATTCAGGCGAGATCCCTCGCCCGCAGGAGCCGGGCTCGGGATGACATCTTCCGTTCGGGATGACAAATTATCCTATGGAAGAAAAGGTTGTGTTGGAACTAAGGACGCCAAAGACTGCCGAGGAGACGCCCGAGAGCATGCAGCAGGTGTTTGCCGCGCTTTTCCCCGGCGGCCATATCCCCCACTGGAAAAGGCTCTGGATAAAAGTGAGGACTCTTTCTTTTGAAATAGGCAGTTTCAACCAAACAATCCATTTTTATGCGGTAGTACCAAAATCTTTCCGTACTTTCATGGAAAGCCAGCTTACTTCCCAATACCCCAAAGTACTTATCACCGAAACACCCGACTATATAGGCAACATCACTAAATCTCCATATCTTGCCATAGGTAACCTCCAACTTGCCTCTGCCTTTTACTACCCCATAAAAACTTTTAAAGAATTCAAAGAGCTTGATCCCCTGTCTTCAATTGTCGGGGTACTGTCAAAACTTGGGAGTCAGGAAAAAGCTCTCATCCAGATAGTTATCGAGCCGCCGCATTTCAACTGGCAGCATATGGTAGAAAGCATGGTGACACGAGGTCTGCCCGATCCCACACCAAGAGCTCCAGAGCGGACCAAACAATTCCCCCATGCCCGGATGATTGAGGAAAAAATAAATCAAAGCGGTTATCGAACTTATATCAGACTTTTGGTGGGGGCAGAAACAGACCAGCAGGCAAAAAACCTTTTGTTTAACTTATCCGGTGCTTTTGGCGCTTTTGCTTTTGGAGAAGGAAACAGACTGATACTTAAAAGACCCAGGCTTTTCTGGAAAAAAGTAATTTTTAACCGGATTTTAAAAAGGGAAAAAAGCCATTTTCCCAGACACCAGATACTCAACACCGCGGAACTGGCTACCCTTTTTCACCCGCCAACTATGCTTTTGGCAGGAATTAAAAATATCGCCTGGGGAAGAAGTCTGGTTGGCGAGCCGCCGCAAAATCTGCCGATTGCCCAAGGATTGGCAGATGAAGAAAAAGCCAAAATCAACTTTTTTGCCAAAGCGGAATTTAAAAATGCCTCTACCACTTTCGGTATAAAAAAAGAAGACCGCCGCAAGCACATGTATATCATC
>JACREK010000095.1 GCA_016218275.1 Candidatus Gottesmanbacteria bacterium
ACAATATCTAAATGACAGTCAACCTGTCATCCCGACCAAAGTGGAGGGATCTCTAAAAATATTTAGAGAGATTCCTCGACAAGCTCGGAATGACACAAAGTGTCAATTTATTTAGGATTTCGGATTTCGTGCTTCGAATTTTCTATCTCAAATCTATCTCATAAAGATCGTGGAGATTTTTGGGTTTATTGAAGTTGGTTAAAATAACCAATCTTCCGGGTGATGTCCACGGATAAACAATATTATTCTCAAATGGTCCGGAATAAACGACTCTTTTATTCGTACCATCGTAATCTATGATATATATCGTATCTTTTTCAATCATTACTATATGTTTTGAATCAGTGTACCAGAGAAGTGAACTCGGATCCTTAATAGTTTTTTGGTCAGTAATATAAAAATTCTTGTCTTCTTTTGTGTCATAAATATAGTATTTTCCGGGTTCGACACTGCGTACCTCAGCAGTGGTGTTACTGCCAATTATTGGAGGAGTAATTACCAAAGAGAGAGAGGCAGAGGAAGTTGCCAGATAGAGAATCTTGGTTTCATCCGGTGAGAAGCGGATGCCTGAGGCAGAATTTTTTAAAAGGCCGGAGACTAAGGGCGGTAAAGAAGCGATTGCCTCTTCATTTTTTGTATCTGTGGTTGTCTTCCATTCATCGGCAGTTTTTGTCCAGGTATCGGTTACGTCAAGGGGGGGACTGTTGCTGTCAGGAGATATTAAATAAGCAAAAGAAACGGTTTCTGTTTTTCCTTGTTTTTTGCTAAATTTTATAAGAATTTGTTTTTCGTCAGGTGAGAAGATGAGCGTAGCTGTCTCCCAATCTGTTTTTCCGCTTTGAGTAAAAATTTGTTTAGGCTCACTTTTGCCCCCCAGAGGGCCATATTTAAGATCCAATACCCAGATCCCTTTTTTTGATTTTAAAGAGGAAGAAAAGGTAGCCTCTTCATCAGGGACTATATAAGCCACTTTTGTGCCGTTGGTTGAAAGGACAGGTTTGAGTATGCCACTGGAGGTTAAAGCTTTGAGAGAAGGATTGGTTGGGATAAGAAGAGCATCGGTTCTGGTAACTACTTCTCCTTGGATACGTATCTTTTTCTCCCACGGCTGATATCCTTCCTTTCCGATTTGCAACTGGTACCATCCCGGGGGGATGGATAAAGATGCATTTGTGGCAGAGCGGAGCTTCCCGTCGATCCAGATAGATGCTCCTTCCGGCGTAGAGATAGCAGAAAGTATGCCTGTAGTGGTAAGTGATTTCTGCCGCAGATCAAAGCGGTAACCCCGGCCGTAGGCAATAATGCTTCCTGCCAGAATGATAATGAAAAGAATAATACCAAAAGTGTAAATCAAACGTCTTGCCATAGAAAGGATGATTGTAATTATATCATAAGGATAGTAGAATAAAGTCAAATTCGAAGCACGAAATCCGAAATCCTAAATAAATTGACGCTTTGTGTCATTCCGAGCTTGTCGAGGAATCTCTCTAAATATTTTTAGAGATCCCTCCACTTTGGTCGGGATGACAGGTTGACTGTCATTTAGATATTGTTTGTGATTTCGATATTCGGATTTAGGATTTTTCTCTTATGTTATTTAAAAGATTAGGTATAGATTTAGGCACTGCCAACTCTCTTGTTTACCTTGCCGGTGAGGGTGTAGTTCTCAACGAGCCTACGGTGGTTGCCATATCGATTGACGATAATCGGGTAGTAGCCGTAGGTAATGAAGCCAAAGAGATGCTGGGAAGAACTCCCGGGAATATTGTTGCCTCAAGGCCTCTTAAAGATGGAGTAATTGCAGATTATGTGGTGACTGAGGCAATGCTTAGGTATTTTATCGACCGCGTTTGCGGGAAAAGCAGATTCTTCAAGCCCGAAGTGATGATTTGCGTTCCGTCAGGCTGTACTCAGGTAGAAAGAAGAGCCGTAATGGATGCCACCCTTTCAGCAGGAGCCAGAACTGTTTATCTTATCGAAGAGCCGCTCGCTGCAGCCATTGGCGCAAAGATTCCTATCGCTTATGCATCCGGCAATATGATAGTTGATATTGGCGGAGGATCAACCGAGGCGGCAGTGATATCTTTGGGAGGAGTAGTGGTGCACAATTCGGTTCGCGTTGCCGGAAACAAACTTGATGAAGCAATAGCTTTGTATATCAGGAAAAAGTATAACTTGTATATTGGAGAAAGAATGGCTGAAGAGGTAAAGATCCAGATAGGAAGCGCAGTTTCGCCTTCTGCAGCGCAGAAAGTGGATGTACGCGGTCGTGACTCTCTTTCCGGATTGCCAAGAATGATAGAGGTAACCAGCGAAGAAATTGCCCAGGCTTTGCAAAATCCGCTAAATAGTATCATTTCGGCAATAAAAGGAGTATTGGAGAATACGCCGCCGGAATTGGCATCAGATATTATAGATAAAGGGATAGTTCTCTCCGGCGGCACTTCGCTTCTTCGCAATATCGACCGGCTGATAGTTTCTGCCACCGGGGTACCGGCTCATATTGCAGAAGAACCTTTGCTGTGTGTAGTAAGAGGGACCGGAGTAGCGCTGGAGAATATAGAACTTTATAAAAGAAGCATCTCCAGAAGATAAAAACCTATAATTATATTGAAAGTAAAAATTTTACACGCAAATAGATTTTTTTGTATCATAAGTGACAGATTTTCTTATAAGCCTATAATTAAAACAGCATTTTTAAAAAGCGATATTAAACAATAAGATTTTTGTTGAAAAACAGATGGATTTTAACAGTATAATCGCTTTTAGACAAAAAGTACTCATATTTTATGGTTTGGAAAGTTGATAAAATAATTTTTCAGACCTAGATTAAGATATTATGGGACTATCTACAAAAAAAATCGCTGAAATAAGGATTACAACCTCTCCCAAAGATAAAATCCTAGAGGAAATCCGAAAATACATTAAAAAAGGCAAAAGTCAAAATGCAAAAGGCAAAAGTGAAGAAATAAAACCACTTATAATTTTTACTCCAAATCCGGAAATTATCGTTTATGCACAAAAAGACAAAGATTTTGTCCGGATTGTCAATACGGCCCAAATCAATTTGCCGGATGGAGCGGGAGTGGTTTGGGCACTGAAAAAATTAAACGGTATTTCGGTTGAGAGAATTAGCGGTGCAGATTTCATGTTGGATCTTTGTAATTTGGCAAAGAGAGAGAGCTTTACAATCGGACTTATAGGGGGAAGAGGTGGAGTAGCACTCGAGACGAAAGAGTGCTTGCTGAAAAAATACCCCGGTTTGAAGATGGAGGTCTTTGAAGCACCGGAAGTGGAAATGCAAAATGCAAAAGTAAAAATTCAAAAGTACAGTTCAAAATTCAAAAGTAAACAAGAAAGCGATAAAGACACCTCGGGGGTGACCGAATGGGCTCCCCCGATGGTGGAGGAATTAGAAGAAAGATATTTTATCTCTTTAATCAATGAGATGAAAAAAAGGAAAATCGATATTCTCTTTATAGCTCTGGGATTTCCTAAACAGGAGTATTTTATAGAAAAGATCAGAAAAACAATATGTGGTAAAGACACCTCGGGATTAATAAAGCCTTTAGTCTTAATGGCAGTTGGAGGCTCTTTTGATTATATTTCGGAAAGAGTAAAACGGGCGCCAAAGTGGATTAGAAATATAGGATTGGAATGGTTGTATCGTCTTGTCAGAGAGCCTTGGAGGTTGTCCCGTCAGCTCAAGGGCGCAAAATTTTTCTGGAAAGTATTAATTTCTTAGCGTCCCATCGACATTTGCAAGAGCATTTGCAAGAGGTACTCTTGCAAATGCTGTCTTATCAATCTTCTTCAAAATCAATTGCCAAATCCTTAACTAATAGCGGATCTGCGTCTGTTCCTAAAAATTTTTCGTACGAGTTGTTTTGTCTGGTTTTAGAAAAATAGTTGAGGATTTTTTCTTTTTTTATCCAACTGGTTTGTCTTTTACCAAAGTATTCTGGGAGAGAACTGGGAAATGAAGTATCTTGCCATTTATTTGCCGGGAGATTTAGAGCCCGAGTTGGGTTGAGATGAATGTAGCGAGACAGATGAAGTAGTTTTTCATCACTTCTTACAATAACATCTTTGTAAACATCTTGAAAGAGAATACCTGTTCTTTTATATTTCCGGTTGAAATACATTCCATAGCGAGTACCCAGTGAATTCATGAATCGGTTCAGAAATCTCTCGTTCTGATAGATAAGTAAATGAAAATGATTGGGAAGAAAGGCATAACAGACTAATTCTATGTTGCCAGAATAATTTTTAAGCAGAAGTTGTTTTATCGCCTTGTCTTTTTCTTTTGGTGATGAGTCTTTCGAAGAGATTATTTTCTTAAATTTGGCCTCATCTTTTGGAGTGGTGTAGGTTTGAAGATAAGAGAGAAATACGGAATAATCTTGTTCGTCAAGGAAAATATCTCTTTTTTCGACCCCACGGTTATA
>JACREK010000096.1 GCA_016218275.1 Candidatus Gottesmanbacteria bacterium
GCTGATGTTGGTTGAGCCATAATATTAATTTACGGGTCCTGCTGCAGCCGCTGAGGTCGGCCATGACTTTTTTGCGCACCTCCCAAACTCGCCTCGGCCAGTGCAAGGCCTCGGCTCAAACACGGTGGGCGTGCTCAAAAAGCATGACCTCCCCGCGGCTGCTATTTCCTCTTCGCGTCACCCGTTGTTAAGATTAAATGATAGGACCACCAAATAACTCTTTTGATAATTTTTCTCTCATAAGCTCTTTTTCTCCCTTGGCGGTGATTTCAATCGGCAGAAAAACTTTTCCTGACAGTGTAATTTCCGCAATATCAAAAACGTATCTTTTTAGAGGATCCTCAGCTTCCAGGAAATAAATACCATTTGGAAGAGGGGTGGCTGTCGCGAACTGACCAAGTTTATTGGTTTTCAAAGCTCTGAGAGGCATCTGATTTTTATCTTTAATAGTAAGGATAATATTAGGAAGGATTTTTTTCTGCGGATCCTTTATAACACCTGTGATAATATTTGGATTTTGATCAAAATTGGTTATCCCCATTTCCACCGCCGCTTTCTTCGGTGAGATGGTTTTGATGGTGGGTTCTTTTTCTTCAGGGGCTTCTTTCGGTTTGACTACCTCTGGTTGTTTGGTTGAGATTAATTCCTGTTTTAAACGGTTTAATTCTTGTTCAAGTAATTTTTTTTCTGCGGCAAGGTCGGCTAGATTTTTATGCAGCTTATCAAAATCACCTGTTTCTCCTTCCCCAACAGGAAGGGTTTTTGGTTTTTCTTCTTGAGGATTGACTGACGGTTCTATTTTTTGTACCGCTGGGGTTACTACGGGCATAGGTATGGGTTGTACTGGTGGAATAGCTTGTATTTTTGGCGGGTTGGGGAAAACAGCAGATGTCTGGAAAAGTGAAAGTGTGGCGTCGATATATTTTTTTTCGCGTATATTTAATGACTCATGGAAATCTTTTGGCAAACTGGATAGATATGCGCGCAACTTATCATTGGCTTCTTTCTGTATCTCACGGTGAGTTGAGGGCGTTATCACTTGTTGATGAACTTCCGCCGGTTTTATAAGGATATCCAGCGGAAGATTATCTTTTACCCAAACATATTGTGTTGGAGAAATGACGCTTTTTATAAAAGCCACAACCCATCTGTCAAGAGGTCTTTCTTGAATCGGTAAAAAAGCAAAAGAGAAACCAGTTAGTCCCAAAATACCAGCCAAAGGAATTCTGATAAGAGATGGCAATGGAGCAAATTTATAAGCGATATAAGCAGCAATAATACCGGCAGCCAAATAGCCAAACTGCCGTAGTGTCATATCTCCGATCAAATGGAATTGAAACCCGGTAATATTGCGGGGAACTGGATGTTGCTCCATATATAAAGAGTAAGATGTGAAAAATTTGGATGCAAGTAAAGCTTTCTCAATCAAATTATAACTTAACTGGATAATTTTCCCGTGAAAAAAGAGAAAGTATTGACAGATAGGAAATAGCATGGAATACTTAAAGATAATGCCTGCGGGACTTTTTAATTTCAGTCGATTTTTAAAGAAAGATACTTCTTCGGGACAAGATCAGCAGGATCAAGTTGTGACGTCTGTTGGTCCTTCTACCGACCAAAGAACAGTGGTGTCTCAAAAACCTGTGGCTTATTCAGGAATCGGTAATCCCCCGTCTGGTCAGGCTTACTCCGGTATTGGCAATCCGCCAACTGACCATCAAACACCTCAAACAAAACCTCCTATTGCTCCTGCGACCGCTCCATCGGCAATTGATATGAAAAAAAGAGCCGGTATGGATGTTGTTTCCAGACTGACTCAACGAGCAAACACCGCTTTAATGGCAGCGGTGGGAAAGGGAAAAGAATTAAAAATTCAATATATTGATACAGAACATGTCTTGTGGGGACTTCTTCATGACAGCAGTATCTATCAGATTATTTCAGAGTGCAAAGTGACTCCGGCAGAGTTGCAGGCGGATCTGGAGAAAAGTTTCAAGCCGGGAAATTTTTCCGGTCAACCTCAATTTTCTCCCAGAGTAAAAAGAGTGTTGGAATTGTCTCTTTCGGCAGCTAGATCTCTCGGATATGAGTTTATTTCCCCGGAGCATATACTTCTTGCTTTATCTCATGAAGGCGAAGGATTGGCCGCGCGAACCCTTGCCAAATTTAATCTAAAACCAGAGGTGCTTAACCAAAAAATTACCGGCAAAAAGGAATTAGAGAGTGAGGAAGAAAAGAAGAAAACTTCAACTTTGGAAGATTATACCGATGATTTGACAGCCAAAGCTGCGCAAGGAGCGCTTGATCCGGTAGTAGGCAGAGCAAGTGAAATTGAACGGATTATTCATATACTCTCAAGAAGAACGAAAAATAATCCGGCATTAATCGGCGATGCAGGGGTCGGCAAAACTGCCATAGTTGAAGGACTGGCTTTGCGTATTGCTCACGGAGATGTTCCCGAAACCCTTCTTCACAAGCGTGTTTTATCTTTGGATTTGATGAGTCTTATTGCCGGAGCCAAACACAGGGGAGAATTTGAAGAGAGATTAAAAAATCTGATAAAAGAAGTCAAAGCTGCAGCAGGCGCAATTATTCTTTTTATAGATGAGTTGCACAATATGGTGGGGGCCGGTTCTGGCGGTGAAGGAACAATGGACGCTTCCAATATACTCAAGCCTTCTTTGGCTCGGGGAGAATTGCAGGTAATAGGTACTACCACTGTTACCGAATATAGAAAATATGTGGAGAAAGATCCGGCTCTTGAACGCAGATTTCAACCAATTTATGTGGCAGAACCTACTCCTGAGGTTGCTATAGAAATGCTGACTGCTTTAAGAGATAAATATGAGGCTTTCCACCGGGTAAAGATTTCCGATGAGGCAATAGAAGCGGCAGTTAAGCTTTCACAAAGGTATATTGGAGACCGGTTTTTACCGGATAAGGCGGTGGATTTGATAGATGAAGGGGCAGCATCTGTCAGGCTCCCGGCAATTTCTCTTCCTGAGGATATAAAAAGCGGAGAGGAAAAGATAAAAAAACTGGAGAATGAGAAAAAAGAAGCAGAAAAGACGGGTGACCAAATACATTTGAATACTGTCTCCCGCGAAATTGAGGAGTTAGAACATTCTTTAAGCGAGCTTAAAGAGCAGTATCAGGTGAAAAAATCCACCACTACCAATACCGTTGGTCCTGATATTATTGCCGATATTGTTTCCCGTTGGACTAATATCCCTATCAGCAGGCTAACCGAAAGTGAATCCACAAAACTTCTTTCACTTGAAGACATTATCCATAAGCGTCTTATCAATCAGGAAGATGCGGTAGCAGCTGTTGCTGAGGCGGTTAGACGTGGAAGAGCGGGTCTTAAATCCAATAAAAGACCAATCGGCAGTTTTGTCTTCATGGGTCCCACTGGAGTTGGCAAAACTGAACTGGCCAAAACTTTGGCAGAAACACTTTTTGGCAGTGAGGAGATGATAGTCAGGCTTGATATGACTGAATATATGGAGAAACATGAAGTGGCAAAGTTAATTGGTGCTCCTCCCGGATATGTTGGATATGAAGAAGGCGGGCAACTTACTGAAGCGGTCAGACGTCATCCGTATGCGGTTGTGCTTTTGGATGAGATAGAGAAAGCTCATCCTGACGTTTTTAATATTCTTATCCAGCTTTTAGATGATGGAAGACTGACAGATAACAAGGGGCATACTATTTCTTTCAAAAACACAATCGTTATTTGTACCTCAAATTTAGGCAGCGGCATTATTCAGGAGGAAATGATGGCTTGGAATACAGGCATTGAGAAGTCAGAAGTCAGAAGTCAGAAGTCAGAAGTATTTGCAACGTATGCCATTTCGCCAACAGGAAGAGAGCTTGTTACCTCTGGCGGAAGAATTTGGGAGAAAGATAGTAAGGATAATGCATGGAAGACAACGCCTCTTTCTGATTATTTTGCCGGAGCAACAATAACTGCTGGAGCACCTGTTTCCGCTTCGGCGGACAAAGATTTTCCAATTGATGGATTTGATACCCATTTGATTGCTCCTGACGGGTCAGAGACTATAACCTATGATGAGAAAATGTGGTTCCGTACTTCAACCACAGTCAAAGAATGGATAGAAAAATCTATTCTTGAACAATTTAAAGACAATGTTGTTATCAATGCTCTACCCGATCATCCGGATGAACAGCTGCCTACAGCAAAGATTGATACGCACGCTATAACTCCAACCAATATAGAGATGATTACTTTTGGGGATAGGTTTTGGAGACGGGAAAATCTGCAGACAAAGGACTGGATAACAGGAACGCTGGAGGAATACTTCAAAGATGCAAAATTAGATAAGGAGAAAAGAAGTCCTGTAGATGACAGCAAAAAAGCGGCTAAGACACCTCCGATGGTGGCCCCGCCAACTGGCGGGGACTCCTCGGATGGTGGAGGAATCAAGAAAGACTCCGAGGTGGAGGAAACAGAAAGCGACCACTTCCCTACCGAGAAATGGGATATTCATCTTTTCAGACCAGACGGTTCAGAAATAATAATCTCCGAAGGAAAGTTCTGGCAAAGGAAAAGTACTGCCGATTTGGAATGGACGGGTGATACTCTTGACAAATTATTCACAACCACAAAAGTGGTGGGTGAAAAAGTCGAAGAATCGATTCCTCTGGGTGAAAAAGCTCCAGAGGGAGAAGAAAAAAACACCAAAGCAGAAGACGAGCAATTTGCCCATTTGGCACAAAGACTGATGGAAGAACTGCGCAAGTTCTTCCGGCCGGAACTTTTAAATAGGTTTGATGAAGTAGTAGTTTTCCGTCCCCTGAGTAAAATTCATATGATTGAAATTGTTGACTTGCAGGTAAAAATCCTTTCCAAACTACTGGAAGAGCAAAATGTTGCTCTGCAGATGGGAAATGATGCCAAAACATATTTGGCAGAGGTCGGTTTTGATCCAATTTTTGGAGCCAGGCCGCTTCGCCGGACACTGCAAAGAATTGTAGAAAATCCAATTTCCTCTTTTTTGATAAAAGGAGATTTGACAGCCGGAGATACGATTGTGATTGATTACGACGGCAATCAACTGTCCTTTGATATAAAAAAGGCAGCGGTGAGAAAACCAACAAAGGAAAAGACAGCTGAAAAGCCGGCTAAACCGGAGGTAGCAAATTCTACAGCGTCTCAGCCAATTGAGCCGGTTAGTCAGGGGTCTGAAGACTTATCTTCTGTACAGACTACACAGGCACCGTCAGAAGGAACACTTGAATCTTATTTTCCACAATCTACAAATGATAATCAACCAGCTGTTCCCTCCACTCCACAATCTGAGCAGTCCTCGGCAAAATCTACCTCTGTATGATTTTTCGAGTCAATGTTCTCTTTAGATATTCCTCAACCTGTTTTTCTAAAAAAGACTTAATTTGTTCTGTTGTAAATGATTTTTTCACAAATGCAGTTTCCATGATTTTTATGTCGTCAAAATAGACCAATTGTTGTAAAAAAAGTTTAGGGCTAAATTCTCCCTTGAATTTTTTCTCAGCGAGCAGTATAAGGTTTTCGAGGGAATAACGACGCCACTTAAGGAAGAAAAAAAGGTCAACATAGTCTCGCCATGCAGGTCTGCGACCAATCACATGAGCTTTGTTTGCAGCTAAATCATCCATATGAAATAGCGGAATATATTCTGTTGGGATTGGTTGTTTTATCGAGGGATACGGATGACGTACGAAACTAATATCAACACCCGTTTTTGTGCGAACGGTAAGCATCCATTCTTCATCTACTACAATGATTATATCATTACCGAAATTCTTCCTGACTTTATAAAGTAGCCTAGTAGAAAGAGGTTGTTGGGTAAAACAGTCAAAATCATATGAGCGGCGGTGACCAATCTGTAGCATGATAGCCGTCCCACCGGCCAAAATGAAAGCAGGGGCGAAAGCGCTAAGATTTTCAAATACGTCTTTGCGCTCGTTGCTTAATAGGTCCGTATATGGAGGTAACATAGTCCTCTTCATATAGTTTTTTCTTCCGTAATGGTAACACGAAGTTCTTAATAAAGTAGAATACTTTTTTCGGGTACAGGCGAGCTGGTTCATGCACAAAGACGCGCATTATTTCTTTTATCCCGTACGTGTGAAATAACCATCGTAGCTCATATAGCGTACCGTAAATGAGAATTTGATGGATAATATATCCTTTATGCTTCTCTATATCCAAAAGTCTTATATCTGTTGACCAAAGGACAGCTTGAAGTTTTTTAGGGATCTTCACAGACTAATTATAACAGTTTTTCTGTCCCAGTACCAAGCAACACGAACACGAGTAAGATCTCAGACTTTCGGACACGATATTCTTCGAACGAGGCTTAATGCCGAAGTGAGAAGTTCTCGCTTACGCTCGAACAATAACGACTTTGTCCGTAAACGTGAGATGTTACGAACACGATCAGATTATAAATTTTAAATTTAGCTATCAAATATTCTTCGATAAAAATAAGATAAAATTTGCAAGATTTTACTGGAAAAATGCATTTGAATTACATTTTGTAATTTTGCTGCGGATTGATGGGTGATGTCAAAATTTTGTTCTGTGAATGTAAAACGGGTATCTCTGGTAAGATTGAATATTCCCAGTGATGTATCGGTCAGATGAATTTTATGAAAAAAATCCAAGAGCTCAACAATTTTGCCTGAATATTTTTGGTAATCGAGTGTCTTATCTTCACAAATTAAATTATCCATTGAGATTAGATAAGCGTATTGATAAATATCTATTTTCTGCAGCTCAATAAAGAGGATACGCAGCTTATCAGGCGCAACCCAATTTTTTAAAACCTCTTCTCGTTTTTCGTTATTAAACTGGACAATTCTATTTATGACTTGACAAAAACCGTTCCTTTTAAGATGTTTTGAAACATCCTTCATAATCCTTTTCAAAATTAAATACCCGTATTTTCCACCATCTTTATATAAATATGTTTTTTTAGGAGTAATCTCATACGGCGGATTGGATAAAATAAGATCGAACTTTTCTTCTTTGATAGGTCGGTAAAGATCACCTTGCAGAAACTCACAGTTATCAATACCGTTTAAAAGAGCATTAAATCGGGAAAAATTTACAGCTCTTGGATTTAGGTCGACGCCAGTGACATTTTTACTGAATTGAGAGGCAACTAAGCTTAAAATCCCGCAGCCGCAGCCCAAGTCAAGTACAGAATTGACAGATTTTTTAATTAAAGCATCGCAGAGAGTGATTGAATCCAGACTGACAGGATAGACATATTCATATTTCGGTTTATTGTTTTGTCTATTATCTAAGCGGAAAATAAAATCAGCGGCAAAATAAAAACTTTGGTACGGAATAATCGTTACAGCAGATTGAATATGGTTATCCCCTGCTTTTTCCAGGATTTTTATTTTCAACAGTTGCTCGGTAAATTCAGCGTCAAATATTTTTCCGACAATTTTCTTATCCAATTTTGCGCCAAGTAAAAAAAGATGAAACAATATGCCAAATGATAAAGTTTCGGGAAAACGGTAAGCAAAAAGAGGCAAATCAAACTGGGTAAAGGCGAATGGATTGATCTTAACTGTCTGAAAATAGTCGTATGTATAGTTATATTTTATTAGAATATCTCTAAATCTCTCTAAAATAATCTTGTCGATTTTGCTGATGGGAAATTTGAAAATCATGCCGCAATTCTTCTTTTTAGTATTTTTTGCAACAGGTAGATAATCAGACTAAGAAAAAAAAAGATAAGATAGTCGACTGCCGCAGTCAGTAATAGAAAATAATTAAGATCCGCCAAAAGTGAAGAAGCCTTTTCCACCAGATCCCGTTCCAAAAAGACTCTTACTCCAATAATATAAAGTGAGAAGATAGCCAGTATTGTGATTGGTATTGAAATAATCAAGCTCTCCAAGTCCTTTTTACTGGAGAACATGGTGATGGAAGTGATGAAGAGAAGATAGAAACCGAATATAGTTGTGAGTTGTGAGTTGTGAGTTGTGAGTAAATTTAGATTGGGAATAAAAAGTTTACCAACAAGATAAATAAGTGTTAAGCCAATAATCATCGGGGCGAGGCCGATGAGGGAATGGCGGAAAGGGTCAGATTTGCCAAGCATCAGTCTTCCGGCTCTCACCTCACCGTTTTTTTCGATGGTAGGCAGAATAGTTAACTCCCCTGTTGGTACCCGCAAAAGGGTGGCAATTATAAGATGACTGAATTCATGGATGATGGTGCCGGGAAGAAGAAAAAAAACAAGCACCCCGACCGCAATGTTTTTATTTTTAGTAAGAAGAAAGACAGCCGAGTAAATATAGGTTGAGATCTTAAGGGCCAAGAAAAAGACAAAGAAAAGAAGAAAGAATAAAAATATCAGTTGAATAAGCATGAAATTTCATTTCCTATTCAGGAGCTCCTCCTCGCTGACCACCGGAGGTTTGCATATCTTTTTCAAATTGAGATTGCAGCATTTGTAGGAGCATCCCGATAAAGACTCCCTTCATCCAGTTTTTACGGAGAAAATCAAGTCCACGTTCTTGAATACCTTTAAGGCCACCTGCATATTTTATAACACCTTGCAAAGCGGCCTCATAGTTGGTAAGTTTTTGACATACCGCTTGAACTTGATCTTTAGGTAGTATCGCTCCCCCACTGTTGCGTATCTCACCGATTTCACCGATATGTTGTTGCATAAATTGTTGAGGATTTTGTAGATGCTCAGGTTTAATACATAGAGCGCTACTTAATAGTTCCTGAAAATGAGGAAGTCGTCCAGCATGGGCTAATGTTTGTAGAGCATATGCTTCTCCTCCAGTTAGATATCTTCCGGCTGCACTGTTAACAATTCTGTCAATATCTTCAGGTTGTTTTACCCTTCTACCCATGGAACAGGTTAGAGCGACGAGAGTATGGGGATGGATATCATCTAATATTTTGTCCACAGGAATCTTGGGATCGATTTGGACTAACAAATCTTTTACTCTTGCTTTTATCAGATCTCTTTCTTTATTGGTCGTTGGATCTGGTTGGTTGTAATAATAGTAATTTCGGTCAAGTCGATCTCTCAGATCAACGTTTTGGGCGAGGAGATGGGAGTTATTTTCCAGACATTCCTGGGCAGCAGAAGTAATAATTGCAGTAAGTAAATTTCTCTGTAAAGGAGTTCCGGATGATTGTGCCGCTTCTAGATAACTAAGATACTGATTAAGAACTCCAAAGGAATAATCGGGTTTTATATTCGCTAAATTTTCCGCGTTTTGTGCAATAATTGCATTCCTAATTGTTCTGCCAAACTCAAGAGCGTTCTTTTCTCTTATATCTGGATCGGGTTCTTCTGGTTTTCTGTTCGCTATGGTTTTGGCTTTATCTTCCAGATGGTGAAAAGAATATTGAGCGTTTTTGGCTATATCATCCTCGACTCTTCTTGAATAGGCATGTGCCAGTTGCGAGTGTTTTTTTTGTAAATCGGCAAATTTAATTTTGTGGGATGCGTCAGCGTCCCATCTTTTTGCCGCCTCTGTGGTAATCATAGTGTCAAAATCCCGCAAGGTTAATGCTAATGCATCCTGAGTTCCGTCCGGTTTTGTGAAGACCACTCTTACCGCATCGCCGTTTCTTAAAGCGTCATAGGCAAGCGTTGCAGAATTATCTCCTTCTGCCTTTTGTCTTCGCAATCCTCTTATTCCTCCTTCATAAGCAGGCATGATTTGTTCAGGTCCATGAATTGCACCGCTTGAATCTTTCCAGTAAAATTCACCGGTTCTTTTTCCGCCAGCATCAACTACAATTCCTCCTTGGGCTTTGGCATCAGCTTCTGTTTTATTGCCGATGCCTTCCGCTTCTTTCCAGTGTTCGATAGTTGTACTTGCTGTCGTTGCTGTTTTTTGTTCGGCATTTAATGTATCCACCAATCCTTGTTTTTCCGCGTCTATACCGTGGGCGGGATCTGTAGTAATTGCGCCCGGCTGTAAATCCGGTGCATTAGCCTTTGCCTTTAAAAGTCCCTGTAGAGAATCATAGGCTTGTTGGACTACAGTTAATCCGACTTTTGGCTCGGGCAGTTTAGCATGGATTGGTAAAGCTTCAGGCGCGTATATTGACATATTTACTCCTAAATCTATTTAGACACGTTTAACTATTTGATGTCAAGCACATTGCCAACTGACCCACCTGCACTTCTTTAGCTTCAATATATTTGTCATCTCGACCGATTCCACGTTAGTGGATGAGTGGAGAGATCTTCCAACTGATAAAAACTGTACTGACTAGTTAATCTAGATCTTCATCGTGGAAGATCCCTCGAC
>JACREK010000097.1 GCA_016218275.1 Candidatus Gottesmanbacteria bacterium
ATTGTTGGATGAATCAGTTAACCTTCCCTGGAAATTGACAGTTCTTACTGCTTTTGTCGGCTCCAGAGGAAATGCCTGCGGCTTTTTGGTTTTGGAGAAAAATTGTTCGTAAAGACCAATTCCAAAAGCTACGGCAAGAATTGTGACTAAAGCCCAAGTAAAATAACGGGAGATAGGGAACTTTCTCCATGTCATTCCGATCCGCCAGTTGGCGGAGAGGAATCCCCATCGGAATTTTGTAGTCGGATGGGATCCCTCGTCCCGCTTTGCGGGACTCGGGATGACAGGTGGAGCGGGAAAGTATCCCTTCTTCCTCGCCCACTTCAAAAAGCTTCTTACAGCCGATGATTTTCTTTTGATAGTTGAAGAACTTAGGTGAAGGTTATTTTGGAGATGATTAGAAAAATCAGTGAGGTAATTCTTTTCAAGGCCACCCCTTGCAGAACTTGCAAGGGGTGGCCTTGTGGAAAAAAACTGTATCAAATCAGACTTGTAATTTCGCAGAGTGCTTGACGGAGCGTTATCTTTTTGCAGTTTCAACAAGAATTTTGAAACCAGAGGATCCCAGAAATTTTCCTCTTCCAAATTTTGTGTTTCTATAAGAGTAGGACTTACGCATTTATTCTTCGAGCCTCTCGGCGAGAAGTCTCGATGTAAACTCCGCGAGAAGTCTTGCGATAGTTCTCGGCTTTTAGCCTCGAACAATAAAGAAGTGCGTAACTCCTGAAGAGGTTGATGAGCTTGATAATTTGCGAATCGTGTAAATACATCAGTTACAGTTTTCACGCGACTGGAGTTATGTGTCTTTTTCAGATAGTAAGAAGCGAAACGTTTTATAACTATGGGAGTCAATAGTTGTGAGGGGGAAAGAGAATCAATTTTGTCAGGATATGACAATTCCAGAAAGCGGCTATAAGCTTTGCAGTCAGATATCAGTCGTTTTAGGGCAGTGCGGGAAATCCTCAAGTTTTTGAGGAAAACGACAAAATTAGCCTCAAAATTAGACAATAGAGTAATACTAATCCCCCCATCTCTTAGTAAATACAATAATAATAACTTTGTCAAGAGGAAGATGATATAGTTAGGTAGAGGATAGATGCAATCCAAACCTATGTGTAAATCCTAATAAAATCCGATTTCACACCTATTTTCACGATTTCCCGCATTAAATTTATAATTACTTTTCTATATCTTTCCCATTCAAAATCAAATATCAGGACAAAAAGGATGGGTGCCATAATTTGATGCCTTTTTAGTAATAAAATAGGGGAGAATTGGAAATCGGAGATGCGAATTACGAATTATCTGTCTCGAAATGTTTGCTGAATGACAAACATTCACCTGGAAGGAGTAACTTCGTCACACCTTCCAGGTGGCCGAAAATTCCTCCACCCCTTGGGTGGAGGAATCGAAACAGACCGAGTCCAAATCTTTATATCATAAACTATAAGACTAACAAGATATTTGCCCAAAAATCTGGCGATAAAATGCTGCGTCTGCAAAAGAAATAGTGTATTGTAAAGAGATGAATAATTATCACTCATATCGTTTGAGCGCTAAGCACTGCTTACGTTGAGTTTAGGCTTATATATCAATATTATCAAAATGTCATCCCGAGCAAAGTCGAGGGATCTCTCGCGTATGCGAGCTCAAACAAGTTGAGAGATTCCTCGTCGCTGATGCTCCTCGGAATGACAGTAGAAATATTAAGCGTCAGAGATATCTAACTATAGGATATTATAGACTGAAGAGCGAAAGAACACAAGAACTTATAAACACTTATTTTTATTGTTCTTTTAGTTCTTAAGTTTCTAAGTTCTTTAGTTCTTAAGTTTCTAAGTTCTTTAGTTTTTACTATCTGTTTTCCCCCTGACCCACCTGCACTTCTTTAGCTTCAATATATTTGTCATCTCGACCGATTCCACGTTAGTGGATGAGTGGAGAGATCTTCCAACTGATAAAAACTGTACTGATTAGTTAATCTAGATCTTCATCGTGGAAGATCCCTCGAC
>JACREK010000098.1 GCA_016218275.1 Candidatus Gottesmanbacteria bacterium
CTTGATGTAAGCGTAATATATAAACTAGATTCTACTTAATTAGAAAATTCGCAAAACTGAAAACCCAAACATGGTGCATAATGCCAGATACATATTGCACTCTTTGAAGCCATAGCTTCATGGAGTTTTACAACCATATTCATTGTAAATATACCGGTGTTAAAGGGTTTTTAACTATCTACAAAGATGCGTTAAGATACCGGTATATGATTACACAAAAAGCATTACATAAATTCAAGGTATTAGTATTCTGGGAAAAACATGGGATACGGGCTGCGATAGACGCTTTCGGAGTGAAAAGAAGAACCCTCTTTTACTGGAAAAGCCTGTTTGAAAAAGGAGGCAGGAAGCCAGAGGCGTTAAGCGAGAAGAAGACAATTCCTAAAACCAAGAGAAGGCGTATCTGGCCCTACGAGATAAGGGCCGAAATTAAAAGATTAAGGCAGGAACATCCCAATCTTGGTCCGGAAAAGACATACCCCTTGCTTCTATCTTTTTGCCAAGAAAACAACCTTAAATGCCCCAAACCAAGAACTATTGCCAGAATCATTACTGATGACCCGGAAAAGATGAGGGTTTTTCCTCAGAGAATATCCCATTTCGGCAAGATAAAGCCAATCAAGAGACAGAAGGTATTGAGAAAGCCAAAGGATTTTAAGCCAGGATATCCCGGCCATTTAGTTGCTTTAGACACCATAGAAAAGATTATCCACGGCTGCCGGAGATATGTCATCACCTTCGAAGACATATACACCAGATTCAGCTTTGCCTGGGCTACCAAGTCCCACGCCTCTAAGGCAGCCGAAGAATTCTTTGAACTCTGCCTGAAAGTCTTTCCTCTATCCTTCAACTTCCTTTACGTTTTGACCGACAACGGCTCGGAGTTTAAAAAGCACTTTGCCGAAAGATTAAAAGAGCTGTATCTGATCCACTACCACATTTATCCCAAAACACCGCAGATGAATTCTCATTTAGAGAGATTCAACCGGACTATCCAGGACGAATTCATTGATTACTATTCTTACCTTTTAATCAATCCCGACGAGTTTAACCGAAAGCTCATGGATTACTTGATATTCTACAACACAGAAAGAGTCCATTTCGCTTTTCAAAACAAACTATCTCCGATACAATACATGCTGTCATTATCTGCGCAGCAGATAATTCTTAATATGCCTCAAGAGTGCAAAACAGGGTGGCATCATACAACCGGTTGATAAAAATTTTTATTATGCTATATTAAAAGATATGGCAGAAGTTGAAAAAAAATTTAAAAAAGTAAAAAAAGAAGATTTAACCGCTATGCAGAAATCCCGGGGGGATTTTAAACTTGATCTTGAAGAGATGACCAGAGCCGGTCTTCATTTTGGACACCAGACCTCGCGGCGCCACCCAAAAATGGAGCCCTATCTTTCCGGGGTGAGGAACGCAGTGCATATTATTGATTTGGAAAAGACAGCCGAGAAACTTCAGGAGGTTCTTAATTTTGTGCAAAGGCTGATTGCTGAAAATAAAGTATTGCTTTTAGTGGGAACAAAAATTCAAGTTAAAAATTTGGCAGAAGATACTGCCAGAGAATGCGGAATTCCTTATGTTGGCAATAGATGGTTAGGCGGAACTTTTACGAATTTTGAAACCATCTTTAAAAGGATTGAGTATTTCAAGAGCTTAGAAAGGAAAAAAGCGGAGGGAGAGTTAGAAAAATATACCAAGAAAGAACGGGCTAAGATAAACCAAGAAATTTATGATTTAGAAATAAATTTTGGCGGAATAAAAGAATTAACTAAACTTCCAGATGCCATTTTCGTTTTAGATATGAAAAAAGATGCCTTGGCAATTAAAGAAGCGAAGATGAAGGGCATCAAAGTCATTGCAATCGCAGACACCAATACAGACCCAACATTAGCCGATTATCCTATCCCGGCAAATGATGATGCCATTTCTTCAGTAAGATACATACTCGAGAAAGTTAAAGAAGTAATACTTAAAGAAAAACCAAAACCCACAAAATAATTTTCAATTTACGAATTTTCAATTTTCAATCAATTTTCAATGACTCAATTATTAAATGTTTGAAAATTGTGAAATTGAAATATTCATTGAAAATTGAAAATTGGTAATTGAAAATTTATGATACCTATTGATCAACTCAAAAAACTTCGCCAAGAAACCGGCGTTTCAATATCCGAATGCAAAAAAGCTTTAGAAAAAACTAAAGGCGATGTAGAAAAGGCAAAAGAGATTTTACTCAGATGGGGGA
>JACREK010000099.1 GCA_016218275.1 Candidatus Gottesmanbacteria bacterium
CTGTCACCACGGTTTATTGCTGATACGAAACTTGCCAATTCTGACCCCTTTTTTCATCAGTTGTAAAGAAAGACCAAAGCAAAGAGCAAAGAAAGTAATTACTATCAGTGATATTTTAACGAGTGCTTTTTCCCAGAGAAACGGATTTTTCAATATCAAAATCAAAGGATAAAAAAGAAAAGACATCTGCAGTGTCATGGAAATCATATGCCAATAACCAGCCATGTTCCAGTGCCACGGCCGGGGCATAATCCAGATTTTCCATCTGTTTACTGACATCCAGGTATGAGCTGCAACCATAGATAAAAATCCAAGCACAAATGCTACGGTTAAGCTTCCCAATTCCAAGCGAGGTCTTATCTCAAGAAGTAGATTGAAAGCGATAATATTTATAAGTCCCGCCAAAATGCCATCCATAATGATACCCCAAGTATTGCAGCCGATAAAATCTTTATTTCTTTTTTTAAAGAAACCGTATTTTTGGTAATAAATGGCAAAAGGGACAAGAAGATTATTTAAAAGTGAGGCGAGTAAAATACCAGATAGAAAAGGCAGCTTATCGGGCATGAACTAAAGATGCGGGAATGAGATGTTTTTTGGAGGCAAAATTCAGTATCCGGGCAAAAACAAGATAAAAGGCAGAGATACCTGCTGCCATAAGAACTCTTTCCATAATTACCTGCGGAATCAAAGCCAGCCACATTGCTTGAGTCAGTCCAAAAGCCCAAACCCATAAAGCTCCACCAACCGCATGAGCAGTGAAAGTTGCCCCAAGACTTCTGACGAATAAATTCTTGCGGAAAAAGTGGGCGGCGATGGGAATCAGCCAGAACATGGAATATTGCCAGGCAGATCTGCCGATGGGATTCAGATTAAAAGCAATTATTGCAAGGACTGGAACTATAATATTGAAAGTCCTTTTCTTTGCGAAGTAGGCAACGGCAAAAAGAGTGGGGAAGAGACGAATTATTCCACCGATGTCAAATTTAGCTCCGTGTATTAAATAGTTAATTGCCTGCATGAGAAATACGGAAATTACTCCAGGAGCAGTTCCCAAGAAAGCTCCCGCAGTAGGAGCAAGAAAGTCAAACAGAGTGAATTTCACATTTGATCCCAGAAGACGGGTAAAGGGAATCTGAAGAGCTATAAGACCGAGGATTGTAAATGTGATGATAAAAAAGATATGTTTCTTTTTCATAGTTCGACTTCGTTCACTATAAATTTTCTTCATTGTAACAAATCTTAATACTCTGTCAACTGGTAAAGCCCGGTCTCCAGCCGCCGGAAACTTCGATGTTGGTACCATTGATATAACTTGAGTTCTCTTTAATAATAAAATTTATAACGTTTATAATATCTATAAACTGAGCGTATTTATCTGTTGGAGTTTTTGGCCTAGCGACACTCGTTTCCAAAATTCCCGGAGAAATGCTGTTTACAGTAATGCCATATTTGGCGTATTCATAGGCTAAAACTTTCGTCAGCATAACAACACCGGTTTTCCCTATATAATAAGGAGTTGTTTTTTCTCTGACAGTAAGCGATTCCGCACCGACACAGCCGAAATTAATTATCCGGCCCCATCTTTTTTTCTTCATATTGGGAAGAACTGCTTGGCTGCAAAGGAAAGTAGAGTAGAGATTGGATTCGATCACATCTTTGAATTTTTCGAAAGTGGTGGAGGTAATTGGTTCAAAAATGAAATTACCAACGAGATTAACCAGAATATCAATTGTATTAAGTTTCGCTTTGATGAATCGAATCATCGAAGCAATATCATTTGGATTGGTGAGATCAGCTTTTACAACAATCCCATCGGAATATTTTTTAACCTCTTTTAAAGTTTGCCGTGCTTCTTTTTCACTCCGATTATAGTGAACGGCAACTTTTGTTCCTTGCCTGGCAAGGTCAATTGCAATTGCTCGACCAAGATTTTTGGCACTGCCTGTGACAAGCGCGATTTTACCTTTTAGATTATTCATAGTTTTGTAGCAAACACAAGTAGCCTCGATACCGAATTTTTCAGACACTTCTCCTTTATATATATTCTTTTGTACCTGCCATGCAATATCCTCTCATAGAAGAATTACGGTCATCACTGCATTGATTCAGGTCTTCAAAATTGGTATCTTCGGCTACTTATTACTCGTATTACCAGTTATTGAAACTACTGTATAATTGCAAAGGCTATGATAAAGACATTCTCACAAGCAGTCAAGTTTTTAGAGAGATATATTCCGACCCCTGAGAAAAAGCATCCGGGTGAATTGGGTTTGAGGCGGATGGAATACTTGATGAATTTGCTGGGGAATCCTCAACTGAAATATCCCACCATCCATGTAGGAGGAACTTCGGGAAAAGGATCAACGGCAACTATTATTGCCTCAATATTAGCTACGAAATATAAAGTGGGACTACATACATCGCCGCATTTGGTGAAAATTACAGAGAGGATAAAGATTTTCGGTCAAGACGATCCAGGATCGTTTCTACGGGAGTTCGATCCTGGATCGGATATTTCAGAAGATGAATTTATTGGATTGGTCAATTACATCAAACCGTTTGTAGACAAAGTTGAGAAAAGCAATTTAGGTCTTCCCAGTTATTTTGAGATTGTGACTGCGATGGCTTTCCTGTATTTTTATCAGCAAAAAGTTGATATTGCTGTAATTGAGGTAGGGATGGGAGGGCGTTTTGATGCGACGAATGTTATTCGGCCTGAAGTTGCAGTTTTAACCAATGTTGGTTTGGATCATACGGAAATTTTGGGCGATACGATAGAAAAAATTGCGGAAGATAAGGCGGGGATTATTAAACCAGGGATTCTAGTTGTTTCCGGAGTTAAACAAACTTCAGTGATTCAGATCATTAGAGAAAAATGCAAAGAGGAATCGGCAAAGCTGTCTTTATTGATTCCTTCACCATCGGGGAGTGCTCGCCAATTCCTTCACCATCCGAGGAGTCCTTCGGCCACCTCGGAGGTGTTCCCTTGGCTCGCTTTCAGTTACCGGATAAAACAAATCGATTCCAATGGAAGTGTGTTTGATTATAAGGGAATTAAGTCACTTAAGAATCTTAAGTTAAAACTTTTAGGTGAACACCAAGTTGAAAATGCGGCGCTCGCGATAAGAGCAGTTGAATTGTTGTCATCCCGACCAAGCGAAGCGCGTGGAGGGATCTCTCGCAAATGCGAGCTCAAACAAGTTGAGAGATTCTTCACTGCGTTCAGAATGACAGCAAGCGATATTAGAAGGGGTTTAAACTCAGCTTATATTCCCGGCAGATTAGAAATCATTGGAAGAAATCCACTCGTTATTCTTGACGGTGCGCATAATCCGGATAAAGTGAAGGCATTGGCAGATTCTGTCAAAAAGATTTTTCCTAAGAAAAGAATTACCACCATTATTGCCATCAAAAACGACAAAGATGCTAAAGAGATGCTGACGCAATTATTAGAAGTAAGTTATAAGGTGATATTTACCAAGTTTGAATTGACAGCAGATATAGGCATTATCACTTCGTATGATCCTAATAAATTGTTAGGAATCGGCAGAACTATAGCTAAAGATAAATCTATGTCAGTTACTGCTGATGCTAAAAAAGCCGTTGATCAAGCTATAAAATCAGCAAAATCCAGTGATTTAATTCTGGTTACTGGCTCGTTATACTTAGTAGGAGAGATAAAGAAAAATTTCAAATTTCAAAATCCAAATTTCAAATAAAATCCAAATGACCAAAAACCAAATATCGAAATTCTCCTCTCCACAGAAAATAGGGGATATACTGGTAAAATTCAATCCCTTGGAAGATAAATATATCTCCCGGGAATTTCAGGCTTACGGTTATTATCTTTCAGAAAGCCTCAATGATCTAAAGCACAGGTCAATTTATATGAAACTGGCCAAAACCATGCCAAGAGCACTGCTTGAAAAAGCGCTTTCATATGTCAAAGACTCAAATGTAAAAAGAAAAGGAGCGCTTTTCATGTGGAAGCTGAAACAACTAGGAGCGTGGGAGAAGAAAGTTAAAAGTAAGAAGAAGATTGAGGATATTCCATTTTAACTCATGTTATGATTATTTAATCTGCCTAAAATGAGAAGAAGAATTCAGAAGAAAAAATCACTGATTCAGCAATGGCAAAGGATTGCCATTTTGCTTCTTTCATTGGTTCTGATGTATCTTCTATGGAGAGAACGCAGGTTAATATACAAGTTTGAGAGTTGGGGATACATTGGGCTTTTTCTAATCAATGCTTTTACCAATGCCACAGTAATTTTACCGCTTCCTTCTTTCATAACAGTTTTTATAGGCGGCTCCATCTGGAATCCTCTGATGGTGGGAATAATCAGCGGTCTGGGAGCTGCCATAGGCGAATTGATTGGTTTTTTTGTCGGTTTTGGCAGCCGCGGAGTGATAGATATCTTTGATGGACAGGAAAAATGGCTGAAGAAAACAGAGAAGTGGTTGAAAAAAAACGGTTTTATCACAATCTTTGTTACTTCTGTTTTACCGGATCCATTTTTTGATTTGGTGGGGATTGCTGCCGGAACACTCAATTATCCCATCTGGAAATTCTTTTTGGCAACAGCCCTTGGGAGAATATTTCGCAATATAATAATTGCCTGGTCAGGAGCAAAAATTATTCCATGAAAAAACGCGTACATGTTTTAATTCATGGTGATGTGATTAATGTAGGATTTCGCGGCTGGACTATGAGAAACGCTAAAGAATTAGGGCTCACCGGTTGGGTAAAGAATGTTTACCCTGAAGTCCGCCAGCTGGCGGATCGAAGGGCTGATTACAAGACGGTGGAGGCTGTCTTTGAAGGAGAGAAGGAAAAGATAGAAGAGATGATTGAACTTTGCCATCAGGGACCGGAAGTATCATGGGTGGATAAAGTTGATGTAAAATGGGAAGAGGCAACTTTAGAGTTTGACGGATTTAATATAATATTATAAACATTATAAAAATTATAAAATAAGATGCTTCTACTCTGGATACTGTCATTTACATTTTTGGGGAGCTTCGTCTCTCTATTTTTGGTAGTTTGGCTTCTGTCGATAAAAAATGTAGCTAACAGATTTGCGCTGTCTCTTACCTCTTTTGCCGCAGGAGCGCTTCTTGCCGTGGCTTTTTTGGATTTGATGCCGGAGGCATTTGAGAAAGGACAATTAAAAAGCGTTCTTTGGATAATTTTGATAGGAATTGTAGTCTTTTTTCTTTTGGAGAGATCGCTTCTCTGGTTCCATCATCACCATGGAGAAGAGAAGACTGGAGTAATGCGGGGAGAAGAAAGACCGGTGACTCTACTTTTAATGGTGGGAGACTCGCTGCATAATTTTTTGGACGGAGTGGTAATTGCTGGAAGCTTTTTTGTCTCTATTCCTTTAGGAATTGTCACTTCTTTAGCTGTTTTTTTCCACGAGATTCCACATGAGATTGGAGTTTTTGGTGCTCTTCTTCACGAAGGACTGACATACAAAAAAGTAGTATTATACAATGTCTTATCCGGCATCACTGCACTTCTTGGCGCCTTTCTTTCTTTCTTTTTCCTTTCAAGCCTTACCTCACTGGTGCCTTATATACTTTCCTTTGCCGCGGGAAACTTCATTTATATTTCAGCCTCGGATCTTATCCCTGAAATCCATCGGGCATTTGATAAGGAGAAAGCACTTGTACAGACCACATTTTTTCTGCTGGGGATATTTGTAATCTGGCTGACGATTTATATTTTAGGATAGAAAGCGGGGTGATTTTTTATGATGTATAACTGGTCTCAGTTTGCAACAGGCAGCAGTCTTCCCCAAGGCGGCTGGTTTCTTCCTATGATGCCTATGATGGGTGGTTATCAGGTTGGGGCAGGAGCCAGTTGTCCGATGACCACAGGTGGTTGGGTAGGAACGGTTTTGGCACTTGCTTCCGTTCTTTATCTTCTGACTTGGATCTTATTGATTGTGGTACTTATTTCTGCCGCCCGTTATTTCTGGAAAAAAGCTTCTTCAAAGTGAATCATCTCTTGTCAATTTGAAGAAGTTGTGCATACAATGAAAGTATGAAGAAACATCAGGTTTATCTTGTCTGGTTTGTCATATTTCTACTTTGGGCGTTTTATCGGGCTAATTTCAATCTTGCCGAAGGAGTAGATGAGTTCCTCATAAAACCCCTGATATTCGTTCTGCCGGTAATTTTTGCAGTCAGGTTTCGGGAGAGAAGGCGACTCTCAAGTTTGGGTATTCCTGCCAGTCCGCGTGATTTTTTTGTCGATCTCTACTTGGGAGTAGTAGTGGGTATCCTTTTTGCTTTGGAAGGATTATTGGCAAATTATCTCAAATACGGGAAACTCTCTTTTGGACCAGTCATGGCCTTGCAGATAAGCGAGGGGGTAGTGCCGTTTCTTTTTGTTAATCTTGCTACATCCATTTGGGAGGAGATTCTCGGCAGGGGATATCTATACCAGAGACTTTATGAAATAAGCAAAAATCAATTCGGCAGTGCTTTTACCTCTGGTTTTCTATTTCTTCTTCTCCATATTCCCATCATGTTTACCAGACTCCACCTGACAGGTATCTCGCTTTTGGTTTATCCGGTTTCTATTCTTCTTTTGGGAATAACCAACAGTTATATTCTGCGCTGGCGCGGCTCTTTAACTCTTCCAATACTTATTCACACCTTCTGGAACATGACTGTGGCATTATACTTGTAAATGCTAAATTCAAAATTATAAGCTCCAAATAATATCTAAATTCAAATTTCTAAAATTCAAAACGTTTTGAACAAGTCAGACTTGGTTTTGAATTTAATGCTTTGAATTTATTTGGGATTTAGTGCTTAGGATTTAGAATTTTATCAGACCAAGTTTTTTATAGAGACGTAAGAGATAGAGAATGCCTATTATATTGGAAAGGATACCGATCACGAGAAGTGGGATTTGGTAGTTAATTAAAAAGACAGATACAGCCGACAGACCGATGATGGGCAGGATATCTGTCAGATGGTGGGCGCAGCAGGCGATCATGCCGA
>JACREK010000103.1 GCA_016218275.1 Candidatus Gottesmanbacteria bacterium
GTTTGAGTGAATACTCGCATTCGCGAGAGATCCTTCGCCCCGTTAAGCGGGGCTCAGGATGACGTATTGGGTTTATATTTCAATAAATATATCTTCTCCCTCAACCTTTACTTTATAGACAGAGATTGGAGACGGAGCAGGAGGGGCAAGAACCTTTCCAGTTTTTACATCAAATTGTGCACCGTGACAATAACAGGTAAGAGTATGGCCATCCAACATACCTCCGGCAAGACTGCATTGAGCGTGAGTACAAGCATCATCAAAAGCCAAATATTTACCATCTATATTCGCTACGGTAATTTGTTTTTCGTTTACATTAAATGCCTTCATTCTGCCGTCAGTAACCTCAGAAATCTTTCCCACCATTACAAATTTTCCCATATATCTACGCCTCATTAATAAAATATTAATAAAATAATTATAGACCTACCAAATATCAGCTATAGCTTGATCTTGGTAGGTTTACCAATCTATTGATTTGTTCTTCTATTTTATCTTCCAGCATATTTTGAATCTTTTGGTCTGGTATCCTTTCAATCACTTCTCTTAAAAAACCATTAATAATCAGTTTAGTCGCGCAACTTTCATCCAATCCCCTAGTTTTCAAATAATAGAGCTGTTCCTCGTCTATTTTACCAATGGTTGCTCCGTGTGTACAGCGGACATCGTTGGCTAAAATCTCAAGGTATGGCCTGCTGTCTGCCCAGGCATAAGGCGACAAAAGTAGATTTTGGTTTTTCTGGTAAGCATTTGATTTCTGTGCCCCTTTTTCTATCTGAATTAAACCCTGATAATTAAAACGTGCCCTATCAAAAAGAACGGATTTAATCAGCAAATCAGAAATACTTTCCTCATCTTGATGATCCTGAAGTGTAAATAATTCTATTTTTTGCTCTGCGGATCCAATAATGATTCCCAATATCTGAACGTGAGACTGTTTACCCCTAATGACGATTTTCACTTTCCCAATCTGATCTTTTTTATCTGCAAGGAAAATTATAAATGTTTTATTTTCGCGATCACCAACCGTAAATTGTTGATTTTTTTGCAAATTGTCTATAACAATAGTTGTATCTGTCATAATAAAAGTTTTGCACTTTAACACTGATTCCATAAGTCTCGCAGTATAAACTAGCATTCACCTGGAAGGAGTAACTTCGTCACACCTTCCAAGTGGCCGAATGGACTCCTGGAAGGTGAACCCAGAATAAACAAAAAGTGCAAAACTTTATCCAACCGAACCCTCCATCTCCAATTGAATTAACCTATTTAACTCCACTGCATATTCAAGCGGTAATTCTTTCACAATCGGTTCTATAAATCCATTCACAATCATCGCTTCCGCATCTGCTTTTTTTAAACCGCGGCTCAAGAGGTAAAATAATTGCTCGTCGCCAATTTTGGAAACCGTCGCTTCGTGTTCCACCTGTACATCGGAGTGTCTTATATCCATAGTCGGATAGGTATCAGAACGTGATGCATCATCTATAAGCAGAGCATCACAAACAACTTTTGTTTTTGCGGCTGTAGCATGTGGAAAAACTTGGATAAGTCCCCTGTATGAAGTTCTGCCGCCTCTTGCGCTTATAGATTTTGAAGTGATTTTGGAACTGGTATATGGCGCAAAATGTATGGCTTTACCACCTGCGTCTTGATGCTGATTTGCTCCAGCATATGCAACTGATAACACTTCACCTCTTGCTCCTTTTCCCATAAGATAGACACTGGGATATTTCATGGTAAGTTTGCTGCCAATATTACCATCAACCCATTCTCCTATTCCCTCCTTATCAACTCTCATTCTTTTGGTCACCAGATTATAGACGTTTGTGGACCAATTTTGGATTGTGGTATACCGGACTCTTGCGCCTTTCTTTACAAAAATCTCTACAACTGCTGCATGAAGCGAGTCGGTGGTATAAATAGGAGCAGTGCATCCTTCCAAATACGATACAAAGCTGCCCTCATCGGCAATAATCAGAGTCCTTTCAAACTGTCCCATGTTGGCGGCATTTATCCGGAAATAAGCCTGCAGTGGAAGCTCCACATGAACTCCTTTGGGAACATAGATAAAAGAACCCCCGGACCAGGCGGCAGAATTCAGAGCAGCAAATTTATTATCTGCCGGCGGAATCAGTTTCCCGAAATATTCTTTCACTAAATCCGGATACTCTCGCAACCCAGAATCCATATCAAGGAAAATAACTCCTTTTTTTGAAAGGGTATTTTGGATACTTTTATAAACTACCTCCGATTCATATTGGGCACTTACCCCTCCCAAAAATTTTTTCTCAGCTTCGGGAATTCCTATCCTGTCATAAGTATCTTTAATATCTTTGGGCAGCTCTTCCCAACTTTTAGCCTTTTTTCCAATTGGTTTTATATAATAATAGATATTGTTAAAATCAATCTTAGTAAGATCTCCGCCCCAAGCAGGCATTTGCTTGGTATAGAAGATCTTTAAAGCATCAAGCCTAAACTTTGTCATCCAATCCGGTTCATTCTTGTGCCAGGATATTTCCTCTATAGTTTTCTGCGATAATCCTTTCTTTGCTTTAAAGGCATAATTTTCCGGCTTATGAAAACCGTATTGGTAACCTGATGTAATTGGTTGTGCAAATTGAGTCATATAAATTCCTTTGTCATTCCGAGCCCGCCAGCTGGCGGGTCGAGGAATCTCTCAGCCCTGTGGTGAGCGAAGCCGAACAATTGTCTGAGAAAATTCTCGCATCTGTGAGAGATCCCTCCGCTTCGTCCCGCTTAGCGGGACTTCGGTCGGGATGACAAAGTTGATTATACTCATTAAGTCAATTTTCACTCCATTTCTTATATCCACTTTTCTCGACAGTTTGAGCCAGTTTCCCTCCATCCGATGCGACAATTTTTCCCTTCACTAAGATATGAACAAAGTCAGGTTTAGCAAATTTCAAAATCCTTTGGTAATGCGTAATTACCACTACTCCGCAACCTGTCTTTTTCAACTCATCAATTGCCTTGGCGACAATTTTCAAAGCATCCACATCCAGTCCGGTATCGATCTCGTCAAATATGGCATACTTTGGTTCCAATACCAGAGCTTGCAGCATCTCCAGTTTTTTCTTTTCTCCGCCGGAAAAAGCCTCATTGAGGCTTCTTCTCAAAAATTCCTGCGGAATACCAAGTTTTTTTGCTTTTTCTACCAACATTTCATTAAACTGCCAGACGGATAACGCAGGATTATGTCCCGATGCTGTTTGTGAAGAATGAGCATTTACAGCATCGCGGATCCCGACTTTATGTCGGGATTCTTTATTCTTTGATTTAACCAATTGATACGCAGTTTTCAATAAATTCGCTACACTCACTCCCGGAATTGCAGTGGGATTCTGAAATGCCAAAAATAATCCTTCTCTTGCCCTCTCATCCGGTCCGTAATTTATAATATTTTTATTATTTATTTGGATTTTGGATTTTGGATTTTGGATTTTATAATTCGGGTTTCCCATCAGCGCTTGAGCAAGTGTTGATTTACCGCTGCCGTTGGGCCCCATAATTGCATGAATAGTTCCGGGCTTAATTTCCAAACTTATATCCTTTAGTATCTGTTTTTCTCCTAAAGAAACTGATAAATTTTTAATTTTTAAACTCATATTATTAGTTTGCGAAGCAATATGAAATTTTCGAAGATGATTTATGTCATTCCGAGCTAAGCGAGGAATCTCTCAACCCTGTGGTGAGCGAAGCCGAACCATTGTGTGAGTGAATACCATCTCGCATTCGCGAGAGATCCTTCGTCGTTTCACTCCTCGGGATGACAATTGAGATTGTCATCTTGCGAACAAGAAAATTTTATATGCGAGCAAACTTACTTGATAGAACCCGCAAATTCAAATGTTTATAATTTATTAAAATCAGACAGACTTATATTTTTCAAAAAGCCAAAAAGATTCTTATTCACTTTATCCCAAAGGATAAGACACGAACATGAGCTTTTCTTTATTCGACAAGTTCCTCCATGAGCGCATGAAGGAGCAACAACTCCTTCTGAAATTGCGCTTACAATCTCTGATACAGGAATATCTTTGGGATCTTTTTTCAGCCTATATCCGCCGCTTATACCTTCTCTGCTCTCTATAAGTCCTTTTTCCAGAAGTTCAGCGGCAATATGCTTCAAAAACAGAGAAGAAAGATGAGCCTGTTTGGCAATCTGAGACAAAGAAATATATTTTTGCGGATAATATTTGGAAAGCTCACTCATAAAAATGAGTGCAAAATCTTCACGCTTGGCAATTTTCATACTTTCTTGTCATTCCGAGCTATAGCGAGGAATCTCTCGCGTATGCGAACTCAGACAAGTTGAGAGATCCTTCCTCCCGCAAAAGCGGGACTCAGGATGACACTTTTTAAACTATAACTAAAAAAGTGTCAGTTTCAGTTTAACAGAAAATTATCAGAAAGGCAACGAGAGAGACACTGCGGATTTTGAGGCTGAATTCTTACTTAATGCTACTGTAATTTCTCTCTTTCCGGTATGAGTCTGGAAATAAAGCTTACCTTCTTTTTTCCCAAACTCATAGAGCTCTTTGGTTACCTTTACATCAGAAAGACAATACTTCTCAAGTTTTTCCCAATCGCCGTTGAGAAAATAATCAATTGCCAGAAACCCGTGTCCGCTTTTTTTCACTCCCAGAGTTGCCCGTGCTAGATCATCAAGAGCCACGCGAAAACCCAAACTTTTTTCTACCTCCTCCAAAAGGTCAAGTGTCTGAAACTGTAAAATATTGCCTACATAATAAGGGGATAATACCGGGAGGTCGAACTTTTTGATATTAAAACCAATTATAAGAGGCGTATGTTCCAGAACGGTAAATAGCCTACCCAATTCGTTTTCCCGATAAATTTTATATTCATCTTTTCCGTAATCGTAAATTCCTACAACAGAAACTTTTAATTTTCGGTGGTCAAAACCAACTTCCTGAAAACTATGCTGTGTTTCTAAATCTAAAACAACAGGATAACTCATCTTTTTTTTCTCCTATTGTATACTTCCAAAGTTGCA
>JACREK010000105.1 GCA_016218275.1 Candidatus Gottesmanbacteria bacterium
AATTGTCCGCCGTACAGCGAAAAATACGGCGGGTTGGATATTTTATCCAGTTTGCGGATGCCAAGCGGTGTTGCACCGTTAACTGTTCTTGAACCGGAGCAGGCAGCGCTGGCTGCGGCGAAGATTTTAGGTTTTAAAGAAAAAATTGCCGCCTACCAAAAAAAAATTAGAGAAAAGATAATAGAAGAGGATAAGAAATTAACCAAGCAGGAATAACTGTTATTCTTCGAGCGAGCGAAGCGAGTCGAGAAGTTTATCTGAGATAGTTCTCGACAAGCTCGAACAATATGTTTGTTACTGATATTCGCCAGTTGAAATACCAAGAAGCGCTGCACGATCATTGCGGAGTTTTTGGAATTTATGCCCCTGGTGAGGATGTGGCTAAGATTACCTATTTTGCTCTTCATAGCCTACAGCATCGAGGTCAGGAAAGTGCCGGAATTGCCGTATCGGATGGGAGAAAACTTCGAAGTATCAGAAACTTAGGTTTGGTGACTTCTGTTTTTCATGAAGATAATTTAAATAAATTAAAAGGTTTTGTGGCCATCGGGCATAACCGCTATTCAACAGCAGGCGGAAATGTCCATCAAAACGTTCAACCGTTTATTCTTTCCACAAAATATAAAGTTTTCGCGCTTGCTCACAATGGTAATATTGTTAACGCAAATGAGTTGGCAAAAAAACTTACTAATATCCATAGAACAACAACATCGGATACTGAAGTTTTAACTTATACGATCTATAAGGCTAAAAGGGAAAAATGGAAAGACAAGATTATAAATGCGGCGTCAACATTAAAAGGCGCTTACAGCATTGTAGCCTGTTCAAAAAAAAGACTCTATGCTTTTCGTGATCCTTGGGGATTTCGTCCATTAGTTATAGGAAGATTGGGAAGTTATTATGTTGTTTCTTCCGAAACCTGTGCACTGGAAACAATCGGTGCTTCCTATGTAAGAGATGTTACTCCTGGAGAAATTATTGAAGTAGACAGGAATGGTTTGACGACTTTAGGACAGATCGCAAAGCCCAATTTAAAATTCTGTTTATTTGAATATGTTTATCTGGCAAGACCAGATAGTGTTTTAAATGGTGAATTAGTGCATAATGTAAGACGCAATAGCGGAAAAATTTTAGCCCAAGAATCACCGGTTAAGGCAGATTTAGTAGCAGCCGTACCTGATTCAGGCACATCTGCCGCGTTGGGATACGCTTCCACATCCGGTATTCCCTTTGGGGAAGTCCTTATAAAAAATAGGTATATTGGGAGAACTTTCATTCAACCAGAACAGCATATCCGTGAATTAGGCGTAAAAATAAAATTTAATCCTATGGAAAAAATTGTAAACGGCAAAAACATAGTTATTGTTGATGATTCAATAGTGAGAGGTACCACCATGAAAAAGATTGTTGAAATTTTGAAAAAAAGTGGTGCTAAGAAAATACATATCCGGGTCTGTTCCCCTCCAATCCGCTGGCCTTGTTTTTTTGGTGTAGATACTCCTGAGCGGAAACAGCTTATTGCTTCAGAGAAAAGTGTAGAAGAAATAAGAAAGTTTATAGTCGCTGATTCATTGAAGTACTTAAGTCTTTCAGGGCTTATTAAAGCATCAAGACAAAGCGATTCTTCTCTTTGTTCTGCCTGTTTTACCGGTAAGTATCCGATAAACGTTAATTATAATTTTAAAAAAAATATTTTTGAAAAGGAGGCAACATGAACGGTATTAAAAATTTATCAAAAACCGACCCGGAAATAACTTATTGGATAAAAAAAGAAGCTAAACGCCAAAAAGAAGGTTTGGAGATGATTCCTTCGGAAAACTATGTTTCTCCTGCCGTTTTGGAAGCAATGGGGTCAATTTTAACCAATAAATATTCGGAAGGATATCCGCATAAAAGATATTACGGCGGAAATGACAATATTGATGAGATTGAGACAATAGCCCAGAAGAGGGCAAAAAAACTTTTTAAGGTAGAACATGTTAATGTACAGCCTTATTCCGGCAGTCCGGCCAATTTGGCAGTATACCTTGCTGTTTGCCAACCCGGAGATACTATTATGGGCCTTGACCTGACTCATGGAGGCCATCTTACCCACGGATGGAAGGTTTCCGCCACCGGCATTTTTTATAAAAGCATCCAATATCATGTGGTAAATAGCGACGGTAAAATAGATTTTGTGGAGTTGCGAAAGCTTGCCCGAAATTACAAACCCAAACTGATTTGGGTGGGAGCAACAGCTTATGTTTACCAGTTTCCTTTCAAAGAATTATCGGATATCGCCGCAGAATGCGGAGCGTATCTGGCGGCAGATATTGCCCATGTAGCGGGTCTGGTGATTGCCGGGGCTCATCCGTCGCCGGCAAAGTATGCGCATATAATTACAACTACCACGCACAAAACATTGCGGGGTCCGCGGGGTGCCATGATTATGGTGACAAAAAAAGGTATAGTGAAAGATGCGGAATTGCCGGATAAAATAGACAGAAGCATTTTTCCCGGACTCCAAGGAGGACCCCATGATCACACAACTGCTGCCATTGCTGTCGCTTTAAAAGAAGCAAGTCGGGTATCTTTTAAAAAATATGGCAAGCAGATTGTCAAAAACGCCAAAATGCTTGCAAAGGAATTAATCAGATACGGATTCAAGCTGGTCGGAAACGGGACCGAGAATCATATGAATTTGCTTGACCTGACTCCATTTTTTGGTCCGGGTGGAGGGTTTTTTGCTCAATATGCGCTTGAGACGGCGGGAATTACCGTAAACAAAAATACTATTCCCGGGGAGCCGTCGTCTCCTTTTTATCCGTCCGGTATAAGAATAGGTACTCCGGCATTGACAACCCGCGGATTTAAAGAGAAGGAAATGAAAAAAGTTGCTTTCTGGATGAAAGAAGCGCTTGAGGCGGTAAAAGAATATAAATTGCCGCAAAATAAAGAGGATAGAAAGGCATATCTTGATAAATTCAAAAAAAAGGTGCATGCGAATAAAAAATTATTAAAAATTAAAAACGAGGTAAAAAAATTTGCCTCCAAATATCCCATTTTCGCCGGGTGATGAAATGATAAGAATTGCAGTTCTTATATCCAATAAGGGTACCGGAAGCAATCTGGCGGCCGTTATAAAAGCCATTGACCGCGGTGAAATCAAAAATGCCAAAGTGGCAGTGGTAGTTTCCAATAAAGAGGATGCTTATGGGCTTATCCGCGCTAAAAAGAAAAAGATACATGCGGTTACCATGGATTTGAAGGATTTCATAAGACGCGGAAAAAGCAGAACAGATTTTGACGCTGCACTAGGAAAACTTCTGAAAAAAGAATATAAGGCAGATTTGGTAGTTTTGGCAGGATGGATGCTGATATTATCGGAAAAGTTCATCAAATATTTTCCCAATAAGACGATAAATTTACATCCCGGTCTTTTGCCTTCTGGGGATGCTGACTTTATTAAGTTATCCGATGGAACAAAGATCCGAGCTATTCGAGGATTACATACCGATGATGCGGTGCAGTTTGCCATTGACCAGGGCTATCCCGCCACCGGTTCAACGGTTCATTTCATTACTCCAAAAGTTGACCAGGGGCCGGTAATTATAAGGAGTGAAGTGAAAATATTGCCAAACGATACGGTGGAAACTTTATATAAAAGGATGAAAGATGAAGAGCATAAAATATTACCCAAAGCTATTGCGCTATTTTGTGAGAATAAATTAAAGATAAAGAAAGGCAGAGTAATTTTTACATAAAACAAATTGTCATTGCGAGTCCCGACGTTACGTCGGGACGTGGCAATCTCTCGCGTATGCGAGAAATCTCAGACAAGCTGAGAGATTCCTCTCCGCCAGCTGGCGGATCGGAATGACATTTTTCTATGAAAGTTCTTATAATCGGTTCCGGTGGTCGTGAACATGCTCTGATTTGGAAGATTGCGATGTCTCCAAAAGTCAAAAAAATTTATTGCGCGCCTGGAAATCTGGGAATTGAGACTGTTAAATTGGGGTCAGGCCTTAAAGTCGCTAAAGGCCTGACCCCTTTTGTCGAAAATATTCCGATTCAAGTGCACGAATTAGACAAATTAGTCAAATTCGCAAAAGAAAAGAAAATAGATTTAACTATTGTTGGTCCGGAAGCTCCTTTGATTTTTGGAATAGCTGATTTATTTGCGAGAAACAATTTACCGATAATCGGCCCCGCGAAAAAAGCCGCTCAAATTGAGGGTTCCAAAGTTTTTGCCAAGGAATTGATGGCAAAGTATGGTATTCCAACCGCAAAATTTGCCGTTTTTGATTCTTTTCATAAAGCAAAACTTTATATTGAAGCTCAAAAGTTTCCGCTTGTTATCAAAGCCGAAGGTCAATGTTTTGGGAAAGGTGTTTCGGTTTGTCAGAATAAAAAAGAAGCTAATAAATTTCTGGAAAATATATTTAAGAAAAAAATATTCGATAGGGAAGGTAAAAGAATAGTTATTGAAGAATGTTTAGAAGGACAGGAAGTATCTTTCATGCTAGCAACTGACGGGAAGGATTTTGTTTCTCTTCTTCCCTCTCAAGACCACAAGAGAGTAAATGACTGCGATCGCGGTCCGAATACCGGCGGAATGGGAGCCTATGCGCCTGTGCCTTTTGTTGATAAAAAATTAATCAAGAGAATCGAAAAAGAAATTGTCATTCCCGCTTTGAGAGGGATGCAGAAAGAAGGATGTCAATATAAAGGGATTCTTTATCCGGGATTAATTATCACCCGCGATGGACCAAAAGTACTGGAGTTTAACTGCCGCTTCGGCGATCCGGAAACACAACCACTGATGATGCTTCTGAAGACAGATATAGTAGATTTATTTGAAGCTTTAGTTGATAAGAAACTGAAAAACTATAAATTGAAATGGTATAAAGGTGCAGCAGTTTGCGTAGTTTTGACAGCCAAAGGCTATCCGGGTGAATATGAGAAAGGAAAAATTATTTATGGCCTTCCAAAACCATTTGCAAGAGGTACTCTTGCAAAAGCCGTTATGGTCTTCCATTCAGGAACTAAGATATTAAATGGGAAACTCGTAACGCTTGGTGGAAGAGTTTTGGGAGTTACTGCCAGAGGAAAAAACCTAAAAGATGCAATAAAAAATGTTTATAAATATATAGGTAAAAAAGGCGTATATTTTCCCGGCATGCATTACAGGAAAGATATAGGAAAGAAAGCAGTAGTATGAGCTTATCGTATAAAAAATCCGGGGTTAATTATGACTTGTTGGATCCGGTAAAAAGATTGGCACAGGTTGCCGGGTTAAAAACTGCAAATAATATATTAGGTTTGGATTTTAGGGAAATATCAACAAGTCGGGGCGAAACGGCATACGTATTGGAAGCAGCAGAGTGTTACCATGCTTTTGTGCAGGAGGGGTTGGGGACAAAGAATTTAGTTGCGGATGAAATGAGGAAGATTACCGGAAAGACATATTATGAGACAATTGCACAGGATACAGTCGCCATGATTATCAATGATTTAATTACTGTAGGAGCTAGACCTTTATCAATTCTTGCCTATTGGGCAGTCGGTAATTCCGGCTGGTTTGCCGATAAGAAAAGAAATAATGATTTAGTTAACGGTTGGAAAAAAGCCTGTGATTTA
>JACREK010000104.1 GCA_016218275.1 Candidatus Gottesmanbacteria bacterium
CTTCTTTCTGCTGCTTCCGCAGTAACTTCTTCTCTTTTTTAGTTAGATTAGTAAAATCTTTATCCATATAGTCTATAATCTTATCATAAATGTAAATTTTTCATAGATTTGAATTATTTAATCAATATTGCTATTCTAAAATAGATTATGAAAATAATTGTCAATCTTTTATTAAATGCACTGGCTGTTCTTATCAGTGCTTATCTTTTGCCGGGAGTAAAAGTTGATGGTTATTTTACTGCTATAGTGGTTGCTGTTGTCCTAGGTATCGTCAATACAATTCTTAAACCAATACTGATTCTATTTACCCTTCCTATAACTATTTTAACTTTGGGGTTATTCACTTTTATCATCAATGCCCTGATGATACTTCTGGTAAGCAATCTTGTACCTGGATTTAGTGTCAAAGGTTTCGGGTGGGCTCTAATTTTCTCTTTAGTCCTGTCTTTAGTCAACTCTTTTCTTCAATCCCTGTCAAAATAAATATGCAATACACAGTTCTTGGAAAAACTGGGTTAAAGGTCTCAAAAATAGGTTTTGGCGCCTGGGGAATTGGCGGTGGAGCGCCACGTTTAAGATGGGCGGATATGTGGAAAGCAAATGATGCCGATTCAAAAAAATCACTTGCTTTAGCTCACAAACATGGCATCAATTTCTATGATACTGCTTTAATTTATGGGGATGGACACAGTGAACGGTTGATTGCCGAAGTTTTAGGCGATAAAGATATTGTCATACTTACCAAAGTGCCGCCGAAAAATTGGCATTGGCCGGCACTTCCTACTTATAATATCAACGATGTTTTCCCAAAAGATCATATTCTGGAGAAAGCCCATGAAAGTTATAAGAATTTGGGGGGAAAGACAATCGATATTCTGCTTCTCCATGTCTGGACGGATGCCTGGATAGGAAAAAATGATTGGAGAGAAGCTTTCAGAGTATTAAAAAAAGAGGGAATTGCCAAATTTTTTGGCGTTTCCGTCAATGACCATGAGCCGGAGTCTGTAATGAAACTTGTTGAATCAGAGGAAATTGATGTAATTGAAATCATCTGTAATATCTTTGACCAATCCCCTACGGATAAACTCTTTCCATTATGCCGAGAGAAAAACATCGGTACTATAGCCAGAGCTCCTCTTGATGAGGGGTCCTTAAGTGGGGCTTTTAACTACAACACCGCTTTTAACGATTGGAGAAAAGATTATTTCACTAAAGATAGGCTCAAAATTACTGTTGATAAAGTTAATAAAATAAAAAATAAACTCGTGACTCCGGACAGAACCATGGCACAAATTGCGCTAAAATTTTGTATATCTGGGAGTGGTGCCGATATAGCTATAACTGGCATGAGAAATCCTCACCATGTTCCAGAAAATGCAAAAAGTGTTGATATTAAATTGTCGGATGAAGAGATGGAATATCTAAGAAAGAAACGTTGGGTAAGAAATTTCTATCCTCCTGATGTTTAAAAGATTTACTTTTTTCTCTTTTTTCTACTCGGGATAACTTTCTTGTGTTTATGATGCTCTAACCAGAGACTATAGATAATAACCGGAAGAAGCAAGACTGGAAAGATAAAATAATAATTACTAGGGTTTAAATAATCCAGAGAAGGACGGATAAAGATTTTATAGGTGTCATAAGTTGCAAAGACTATTAACAAGCTGGTAAGAACAATTTCTTCCCCTTTCGGCAGACGCCCTACACGCTCTACATACCAGCCGCCGATTTTTGTTATCAGATAGAAAAGAATCAGCCCTACGATTGCCAAAACCCATAAAATATTTACACCGAACTTCTCTATCAGCGGTCGCCATAAAAGAGTGTTTTCTTTGGTAGTTATATGCGTTACAGAAGCATCAAGAAAAACAAGAAGGATTAAAATTGGCCATGAGATATATTTAGGCAGTGCCACTATTTTATTATGGCTTTTCTTCTTTCAGGTGTCAATAAACTTTTTTACTTTTTCTTTTTTGTTTTCCTATTTCTCTTATTTTCTACTTTTCGCCGCAAAGATTCCCTCTGTATTGTCTCAAGCTTATCTTTTCTTTTTTTCAGCTGATCATCGACAATCTTTTGACATTCCGGATCAGGACATACGGTCGTTGTGTACGTCACTAAAGAAGCTCCAATATATTCAGTCCAGCTTTTGGCTACAATGCGCTCTTTGCCACATCGGATACATGGAGAGTTTTTCGACATATATTCCCTATATATTCCTTTTTAATACCGTCTCTGTTGTCGTCTATCACCAAACCTGCTGCGGCCTTGGTCTCCTCGACCGTTGGTGAAAGTTGGTTTTGGAAGTGCTTCTTTGACAATGATATTCCTGCCTTCCAGGCTATAGCCGTTCAATTTTTCTATGGCTTGCTTGGCTTCCTCTTCAGTACTCATCTCTACAAAACCAAATCCGCGGCTGTTACCTGAGTACTTATCTTTTATAATAGCTACAGACTGTACCTGTCCGACCTGGGCAAAGACTTGTCCTAAGGCATCTTCTGTAACGGAAAAAGGAAGACTTCCCACAAATAGATTTTTTGCCATGAATTTCTCCTTTTAAAATCTTAATAATTTAAACAAATGAACCTGTCTAAATAAGAAGAGATTTAAGAAGCGGAAAAGATACGAAGCTAAAAA
>JACREK010000009.1 GCA_016218275.1 Candidatus Gottesmanbacteria bacterium
GACAAAATATGATGAAAAAGATAACAATACAATCACCCCCGTTCTGGCTTTTGGCTCAACTTTAAGCGTAACAGATGGGGGTATTTTTTTGTCTACAGGGCTAATTGAGTAGTTTGAAGCAAAAGTGGGGTAATGTCAGGCAATTTAGTCATTGATTGCTTAAAAAAATTTTGATATAGTCCAATTCAATTAAATTTTTGTACAGGCAAGTGTTGTGAAAATCAACCACAGTGCCGCTACTGTAAAGTCAGAAAACTGTACACCCGCCATTTATTTGGCGGATCATATCCCGAGCTAGGAGCATTTTTTTGCGCACCTCTCGGATATCGAGAGGTTTTTTTATGGTTTGCTTTTCTCACCACAAAGTGGTTCGGTAAGCAAACCATGAGTAGTCGTATTTTTGAGTATGAGCAAAATTTTTAAATCACCGTTAATTATTGCCGCAAGTCTTTGTTTTGCGATCGCGATTGCTATTCCTTTTGCTGTTCGTGATGTGGAGAAGTCAGAAGTCAAAGCAATTAAGAATAAAGTAATTCCAACGATAACGCTTGCTCCATCCCCAACTCAAGCAGAAGAAAAGGTTCAAGGACAAGTCTATAATGCGCCAACTACAGCTCCAACAGCAATGCCAAAAGTAGCTAATGCTCAATCAAATACTGTTTCACCAACCGTTCAACCGACGTCCCAACCAGCAATTCAAACTTTTCAAGTCAGTCTTTTAATTAATGGTTCAGCTGTTGGTACGGTTACCTTGGATCAGGGAGCCAATCAATGTGATGTTTTAACCAAAGCAAAAGACCAAGGTAAAATTTCAAGTTTGCTCATGAAATATGATAGTAGCCTGGGTACCAATGGCGTCTATCAGATTAACGGACAAGGTAAAGAAAATAGTGTCTGGTGGGTTTACAAGGTTAACGGACAGTCACCGGGACAAGGTTGTAGTTTGGTCAAAGCCAATAACGGTGACAAGATTGAATGGAGTTATCAAGGATCATGAGAAAAATTTGGTTATTAATCATTACTTTAGGTTTATTAATTTTTATATCAGTAATGCCAACGGCACATGCTGATACAGCAACTGATAACGCATTGAATTTTTTGCGTGCTAAACAGGATGCACAAGGAAGAATTAATACCGGTTTTTCCGCTCCATCCCAATGGTCGGCAATTGCATTTGCGGTCAATAATATGGATGTCGCAACAATAAAACCTGCGGATAAGTCACTTTTGGATTTCTTGCTTTCTGATGTCCCGACCAATAATGCGGCAACTGATTGGGAGAATCGAATATTGGCAATTGTAGCGATTGGGCAAGATCCCACCAATTTTGGTGGTAAAAATTACGTCGTCAATTTGGAAACATTTTATAATAATGGGCAGATAGGGGATACGTGTTCTTTGAATGATGATATGTTTGGCTTGATGGCTTTGATTGCTTCAGGTAATATCTCTACCACTAAAATTAAGCAGGATACGCTCAACTTTTTGATTAGCAAGCAGGATGCTACAGGGGGATTTGGTTTTTCAGCTTCAGGATGTGCTTGGTATGCCACCTCATCTGATATGACGGGGGCTGCGATTCAAGCAATGGTTTTAGCCAAGAATAATGGTTTAACGAATATAGATTTGGATAGTGCTATAGATAAGGCCAAAAGTTATTTGATTAAAAATCAATACGCAGATGGTGGTTTTGGTTATGGTTCTTCAGATCCAGACTCGACCAGTTGGGTTATGCAAGCATTTAATGTTTTGGGCATGAAGGACTCAAGTCAAGCAGTTTCAGCTCGTACTTATCTTCTTTTGCAACAGTCTACGACCGATGGTGGAATTATGGCTTTTGATTACGGAACAAGCAAATTTGTTTCAAATGCGACCACAACATCTCAAGCTGTCATTGCTCTGTCCGGTAAAAGTTGGGTGACAAAAATTTTTGATCCTTCCCAAGTTGTGACAATTACGCCTACTCCGACAACAACAGTAACGCCAGCTCTAACCGTGACACCGACTCCAACTCCCAACCCGAGTTCGTCCAATAATTTGTCAACTCCGACGCCAACCGTGACACCAAAGCCAACAATTCTCCCCACAAATGTGCCATCAACCTTAAGTTATGAAACTAATCCTACTACAACCGAACAGCCAACACTAACAGCTGAAGTTTTAGGAACTCAAGATAAAGCACCAGAGCAAAAGATTGAGTATAAAGGTTACAATAAATTCTTAATTGCTGGTAGTTTTGCAGGTCTTGGAGTGCTTTTGATCTTTATTTATATAGTCAAACCGTTTATAATAAGAAAACTTAAATAGTTAAATTGTCATTCCGAGCGGAATGAAATGAAGTCGAGGAATCTCATACCATTGAGTTATTCTTTTGAGAGATCTCTCGACTCCCTTTGGTCGCTCGAGATGACAGAATATTATGTTTGAAATTTTTATGATCATCAGTGGAGTAGTAGCTAGATTGCTCCCGCATTTGCCCAACTTTACACCAATTGCGGCAACCGCGCTTTTTGGTGGAGTTTACATGAAGAAAAGATACGCTATTATTATTCCTTTGGTGGCGATGTTTGTTTCAGATATATTTATTGGTTTTCATGCCATGATGCCTTATGTTTATGGTTCATTTATTTTAACGGGTTTGATTGGGATGTATCTTCATACTCATAAAAATGTACAAAATGTGGCTGCTGCTGCATTGATTTCGTCAATTCTTTTTTTCCTGATCACCAATTTTGGGGTGTGGGCAGGGGGTATGTATGCCCGCAATCTTTCAGGGCTTTTGGAAAGCTATGTGATGGCCATTCCCTTTTTTCGCAATACTTTATTGGGTGATCTTTTCTACACCGGAGCCTTCTTTGGAGCATATGAGTTAGTCAAGATGATTGTTTACAATCTAAGAGTTAAAACAACCGTTTGATTTATGCCAATTTATACCCGTACCGGAGATAAAGGTAAAACCTCACTTTTTGATGGGACCCGCGTTCTCAAATCCCATCCCCGCGTTAATTCTTATGGCACCATCGATGAACTCAATAGCATGATTGGCGTGGCTATGGCGCATATGGCAAAGGGTAAGGGGCAAATAGTTACTCTGCGAAAAGAATTAGAAAATATCCAACATGATTTACTCGAGGTTGGTTCGGCTTTGGCGACACCTCATCCTTTGCCCGTGGTTGGGTTAGCCCAGCGCGCAAAGGATTTTGAGCAATTGATTGATGAGATGACTGCTAAATTGCCAGAACTTAAAAAGTTTATTTTGCCAGGCGGAAGACAAGCCGGCTCATTTTTGCATGTTGCTCGGACAATTGTCAGAAGAGCAGAAAGGGAACTAGTTGAGTTGATGCAAAAAGAAGAGGTCGATCAGACAATTGTTATCTATCTTAATCGGCTTTCCGATTTGTTGTTTACGATGAGCCGTTTTGTAAATCATTTAGAAAAAGAAAAAGAGATCATTTGGATTAAAAAATAGTTGTTGGGTGAAGCTCGTGTAAGTCGAGCACTATGCCGTAACTGTGATGTTGCCTTTGGTGACAAGTCAGATCCCCAATCCCGATTAAATCGGGAAAAAAGTCTTCCGAGCTAGAAGCTGCTTTTTTTGTGGCGAACTCCTCGGATGCGAGGAGTTTTTTTATGGAGAGAAATAGATTTTATCCTGACGCAACCTTTGTACCATTGAGACCTGATCCCTTAACTCCTTATTCTCTAGGAGAGCCACAACGACCGCCAGAAAGGCTTGGAACAGCAGCCTGGATTAAGTATTTTGATCGTCATTGGCAGCAAGAAGGGTTGACTCAAAGTTGGTACGCGTTAAAAACGCAAAGTTCCAAAAGAGTTGGCTTTATTTTAAGCCAGCAAATGGAGTTATTGAAAGATCCTGCGGATAAAGCTGCTCTGTTAGATTGGACGCAGAAAACTAAACGGGATCTGGAAGGCTTTAAATTAGAATTTTTGTCAAATGAGGTTGTTTATCCACGGAAATATTTTAGAGATCCCAATGACAGGACTAGATTAGTTGACCCTTTTTATGGTTCAAAAGATATTGAGGAATTGGTTTCTGAAGAGGAGCGTAAAGGATCTGTTAAGCGATCAGTTAGTCGTGCTAAGAAATTTCTACTTTCCGCTCCGGATCGTTCAATGGCCGTTATTACCAGTCCCTTAGGCCCAACTGGTTTTAAAACTGATGATGGATTGGCGATAGATTACCCTGATTCCTATTTTTTTATTATGCAAGGGGAAGGGCAGGAAGTGATGAATTATACGCTTAAAACTAATTTTAAATTGCCACAGTGTCGAGAAGCAATTGAAAAATTGACTGGACAAAAACTTACTTTTAATTCTAGCGTGCAAGATTACGTTGAGGCGATTGCTACCTTTAAACCGGGTGAAAAAAACATTTATAGCGTGCAGGATATTGTTTCAACTTTGCGTAATGTCCAGCCGCAGCATGCCTTTGTTGACGAGCAAAATTCATTAATCACGACTTGGGATATGGTGGCAAGAGCGATTGACCAAAAAGAAGAGTTATATAACTTTGAAGAAAAGACGGTGAGAGCCATTGCTGATTTTGTCATTTTTGCCAAAGAGGGTAATCATACAAAAGAAGAGTTACAAAAAGCCATTGCCGCAACCATTCTTCGTATGTCCGATCTTTTTTTCAGACCAGACGAACAAAAGGTTATGCAGCCAAGCATCTGGTATGAGCTGTGTAGCAATCCGTTATCTTTTGGTAAGGTGTTGGAAAAAGCTGCGGAGCGACGGGGCTGTTCCGGTGGTGGAGATAGCGTTGCTGTAAGTTCCTTAGTCACTCGTGCAGGAAGTCTCGGGGAAGACCAATATGGTGCTCGAGCTTTTAACTGCCCAGAATGTGGCAAGATGAATTTAAGACCTCAAGGAGAGCTTTTAAGTGCTTGTCAGCACTGTGGCAGTAAAGCGGTTGCCTGTTAAATGACCGCTGTCAAATTTGTGATTGGCAGCAGCTATATATTGTGATAAATTATAGGTATGAGTAGAGAAAGAGAAAGAAGAGAAACTGGAAACGCGACAGAAGCAGCTGATCGACACCATAGATCTAGGTGGAAAAAAGTTTTTAACCGGATGATAGTGGGGGGAATTATTGGAGCTTTGGGTATTATTGCTTTACCTGCAATGTTAGCTACCTTGGGGGTTACCGCTGCTATGCTGCCCTTTTCATTGGGAACCGCGGCGGGAATTGTGAATTGGGGAGCTGGAATTGGAGCGGGAGTTGCAGGTGGTGGAGTGCTTGGTCGTGCGGTTCAGGGAATGCGTAGATAATTTACCTCTTATGCAGCAACAATTCAAAGAAACTTTGGCAGAAATTTTAGAAATTATCAAATACTCCAACAATCGAGAAAAATTTATAAAAGAGTTTGAAGCAATGAATCAGCTAGAAGCCGTGACTAATATTGTGGAGAGATTACCTGCGGCAGTACGCGAAAGGATAAAAATGGTCAGTTCTGGCTTTTCAAATCCGGATAGCATCAGGCAGCGCATTTCACCTGATGAATATAATAGGGAAGTAAACAAAGTTGCTGAGACTGAATTGCATAAATTTATTGAGGTTATTTCGCCGGTTCTTACCTTAGCGCAAAAACAAAAAGTTGATAAGTTAATACGTCAAAGCCTCACAATTCATTGATACTTGAATTGCTGCATGGTAAGATAAAATTATGGACGATAATGCCCAAGTTTCGGCTGTGCCGACACCAGTTCTCTCAACTCCCACAGCTTCGGATGACGCTAGCGTTACTGCCAATCAACAGGCAGCTTTTGTTACCCCTCAAACCCCAACTCCTCAAGCAGCTACGCGTCCGGTCGAAAAACCGGATAAAAAACAGCAAATTTCCGTAGGCGGACACCCAGAGCAAGGATCGATAACTATTGATAATGAAGAAGATGATGAGGATGAAGAGATTATTGTTGCCAAGCAGGAGGCGCCAAAATTGATGCAAAATTCGCATCCGGAAATTGTCTTGCCGCCGGAGGTAAAAGATGCCGGAGTTAAAGAAGGCGAAGATGATTTAAGTAAATTGCCTGAAGAAAGGCAAAAATTGGAAGAAGTTGCCACTGAAGAGCCGGCGCCTTTTGTAGCTGTTCCTACGCCAAGTACGCCATTGCCAATCCCTTACCTGCAAGCAGTAGAAGAGAAAAAAATAACCGGTTCACCTAAGAATTCCCGCAGCTGGTGGATAACAGAAGTACTAAGAGAGTGGAAGAAAAAGTTTCAGAAAGGAGAAGAGGTCGATGTCACTTGATCCAACAGTTATATTAATTTCATTATTAACAATTATCGGAATTACCGGTGGAGTCGTTATCGGAGTTTTGGGGTTTAGTTATATTTTTATTTTGTGGCTTAGAAACCGTAATCGTGAATCAATCTCGCTTAACTCAACTTTGTTGCAGATTACCGTTCCTCGTGATAGTGAGATCAAAATTGACGCGGCCGAACAGCTTTTTTCTAGTCTGGCTTCAATTAGAAGAATTTGGAGCGGTGATCGGTTGGCTTTTTTTAAAGCTCAGCCCCATTTATCCTTTGAAGTCGTTGGTTTGCCCGGCGATATCAGATTTTATATGCATGTTCCCAATGCTTATCGTGATTTTGTTGAGAAGCAAATTAACGGGTCTTACCCAGATGCGGAAATCTTACAGGTTACCGACAGCGCAGCTAAGCAAAGAGAGGGGAGTATCTTAGGTACAGAGTATAATATCTTTACCAACGACGGCAAAGTTGCTTTTTCCACGCTAACCCTTAAATCTGCCGATTATAATCCAATTAAAAGTTATAAAGATCTGCCTGTTGACCCACTCCTTTCTTTGACTTCAGTTTTAGCCAAAATGGGAGAAGGAGAAGGCGCCACGGTGCAGTTGGTGATTAGGCCTGCCAGCGCCAAATGGAAAAAAAGTGGCAGAGGCTACATTGGTACCACTAAAAAAAATGAAGCCAATCCTGAAAAGGCCAGTTACAAAGCTGATGCCAAAGAGTTGGAAGGAATTGAAAATAAAATTAGCCGGCCTGGTTTCGATTCTGTCGTGCGCATCGTGGTCTGTGCTAAGACGCAGGAAGCCGCAACAGCGCATCTTAATAATATTATTAATTCCTTTGGTCAGTATACGGGTATCAATACTTTTGCCAAGCACAGGGTTAGATTTAAGGGATTATTTATGAATGATTTTATTTATCGTTACTTTCCAATGATTGGTTCCACCTCGGTTTTTTCCACCGATGAGTTAGCCATGCTTTTTCATTTGCCCAACAAGAGTATCACTACGCCAGGTATTCACTGGTTAACTTCCAAGAGGGCACCGGCGCCTTCCAATTTACCCGAAAGTGGGGTTTATCTTGGAAAAAGTACTTATAGAGGTCTTTCTCGACCGGTGTTTATCCAAAAAGAAGATCGCCAGCGCCATACCTATATTATCGGAAAGACCGGTACCGGAAAATCAGAGTTTCTAAAGCAGATGATTATGCAAGATATTATTGCGGGTGAAGGTGTGGCTGTCATTGATCCGCACGGAGATTTAATTGAAGATGTGATGCGGCTTATTCCTCCTAAGCGAGCTGAGGATGTTATTCTTTTTGATCCCGCCGATCTTGATCGGCCGATGGGTTTTAATATGCTTGAGGCGGCTGATGAGCAACAGAAACATTTTGTCGCTAACTCAATTATTGGACTGATGTACAAACTTTTTGACCCTAATAAGACTGGTATTATCGGTCCTAGATTTGAGCATGCTGTCCGTAACGCGATGCTGACGGTGATGTATGAGAAAGGCAGCACGTTTGTCGAGGTCGTCCGGGTTTTGACCGATCAAAATTACGTTCAGGAGTTGTTACCAAAGATCCAGGATCCGATCATTAAGCGGTACTGGACAGACCAAATTGCTCAGACCTCGGACTTCCACAAATCAGAAGTTTTAGACTATATCGTTTCTAAGTTTGGTCGTTTTGTTACTAATAAAATGATCCGTAATATTATTGGACAGTCAGACAGCGCTTTTAATGTCCGTAAAGTTATGGATGAGCAAAAGATTTTGCTTATTAATCTTTCCAAAGGAAAAATTGGCGAAGAGAACTCTAACTTCCTGGGTTTGGTTTTGGTGCCAAAGATTTTGGTGGCGGCAATGAGTCGGCAGGATATGCCGATGGATCAGCGTAAAGATTTCTTCTTGTATGTTGATGAGTTCCAGAATTTTGCTACGCCGGATTTCGCGCAGATTTTATCTGAGGCTCGAAAATATCGCCTTAATCTGATCGTTGCTAATCAGTTTATAGGGCAAATGGATGAGGAAATTAAAAATGCTATTTTCGGTAACGTAGGTACCATTACTTCATTTCGGGTGGGTGTGACGGATGCCAATTATTTGGCTCATGAGTTTCAGCCGGTATTTACGGAGAATGATCTGATCAATATTGATAGATTTAATGCTTACATGAGGACGTTGGTTGGCGGAGAGCCGGTTTTGCCTTTCTCTCTAGACACAACTAAAGACATCTCTAAAGAAAAAGCCATGCGTAACGAAAAGGTGGCGGAATTGATCCGTGAATTATCCCGCCTTAAGTATGGAAGAGCAGCTGAAGTAGTTGAAGCTGAAATAGCCAAGCGCGCGAAACTCTAAAAATTGTTTGTCTCCTTTTGTAGCCTCTGATATAATACCTACATGCGTCTGTAGCTCAGTGGTAGAGCAGTTGTCTTATACACAACCTGTCGTTGGTTCGAATCCAGCCAGACGCACCAAAATCTGACTTTCAGAAAATTGACCGACTTTTTCGTTGGCGGCTCGCAGAGCCGCCCAAGCGTTTTGCCCCGACAAATCCTCTCCGCTCGGTGCGGTGAGCCGCGCCTCGCGGTTGGCCAAGACGAGGTTCGTCTCCTGTGCGATTTTAATTCTGTCTCGGATTCGCTTTGCCCAATAACAAAAAGTATATGAGCATGAACAACAACAAGTATTTTCTCTACGCCCGCAAGTCCACCGATGTTGAGGACAAGCAGGTGTTATCCATTGAAGCCCAGATTACAGAATTGCGCGCCTTTGCCAAACAAGAAGGTTTGCATATCGCCGAGGAGTTTATTGAAAAACAATCCGCCAAAGTTACCGGTCGTCCAATTTTCAACAAAATGATTTCGCGGATTGAGCACGGCGATGCAAACGCTATCCTTGCTTGGCATCCGGACAGACTGGCGCGCAATTCTGTTGACGGAGGAAAGATTATCTATCTTTTGGACGGTGGTGGACTTGCGGACCTGAAATTTCCACAGTTCTGGTGCGAAAATACCTCGCAAGGAAAGTTCATGCTCAATATCGCCTTTGGGC
>JACREK010000102.1 GCA_016218275.1 Candidatus Gottesmanbacteria bacterium
ACGGCGACAATCTTATTGACTATATTGAAGGGACCGAAATCAACTCTTTGAACTAAAAATCCATGTCTCTCGAAGTGAGCTTTATTATCTCTTTCCAGTTTTAGAGTTGTCTGCGTACCGATAAGTCTGAATAATATTTGCGCCACTAAATTTTTGTCTTGAGGCATTCCTCCGGCTATGATGACTATTTTTCCATTCTTCTTCAACACCCTTTTCATTTCGGCAATTGCGCGATCCAAATCTATAATCTCCGCCAAAACAAAAGTCAGAACTATACAATCAAATATTTCATCTTTAAACGGAAGATGATAAACAGATTGATGTAAAATATCTACATCGAATCCTCCTTTTTTTACTCTTCTTCTTGCTTCATCTGCCATACCGCGTCTCAACTCTATACCGGTTACTACATAACCTTTTTTGGCGATACGAAGAAGAAGCTTGCCGGGGCCTACTCCTATTTCCAATATCTTCTTCCCGGACAGATCTTCAAATACCCTATCCTGCCATCTCTCCCACTGTCCGACGGATAAAAGTTCTGTCAATCCTTCATAAAAACGGGGCCACGCATGATACGCGCGATAAAACAGGTCAAAAAGATGAATCTTGGGTAGTCGCATAAAGCGGCCAGCTTTAAGTATAGCACCGGTCAAGAAAAAAAGTAAAGACCCTAGCCGGAAAGTCTTACTCCGACAAAATCTATTTTGGGGAAATACGCTCTCACTTCATTCCAGAATTTCTCAGCCAATTTTGAAGAAAAAACCCCATACTGTCCTTTTTCGCTAAAACCGCATAGTCTTCTTTCCCATTCCCTAATCTCATCTACTACTTCTTTTCCCAATTTGTTAAACTGCTCCTCATATTTTTGCGGATCTAACATGTATCCGTCATGGACTTTTTTGAACTCGCCAAAAAGCCATTCGTTTTTTTCCATCATCTCCCGAAAATATTTTTGGTATTTAGTCACATTCGCTCCTTTCAGCGTTTACCCTGAGTTTTCGAAGGGCTCAGTGTAAACATATTCGCTCTATATTTTCGTCAACCAACCTGAATATTTCTTTTCTTTACCGCGGACAATATCAAAAAAAAGTTTTTGCAGTCTCGCTGTAATTGGACCGATTTTTCCGTTTCCTATCATCCGACCGTCCACTTCTGCAATCCAGGCTACCTGCACTCCGGTTCCGGCAAAAAATGCTTCATCAGCTATGTAGACTTCAGTTCTATCAACCGGCCGTTCTTCAACAGCAATCTTTAACTCCTTTGCCAACTCTATGATCGTTCTCCTTGTTATCCCTTCCAAAACATCGTTATATTGAGCTGAAGTAATCAGCCTTCCATCACGTACTATAAAAAAATTTGATCCGCTGCCCTCAGCTATATGACCATCGGAAGTCAACATCAGCGCATCATCAAATCCCAATTTTACTGCATCTCCCTTTGCCAGAGATGAATTTACATAACCGCCGGAAATTTTTGCCCGGGAAGGAATCATATTATCATTGATTCTTACCCAGTTGGAAACAATTAATCTCAATCCCTTACTGACGGGCAGATATTCACCCATGGGAATCATATAAAGAGCAAAATCGAAATCCAATTTGCTTAAATCAGGAGAAATCTCAAAATTTGTCGCATAAGTAAAAGGACGAAAATAACAATCCGTTTTTGGCTGGTTTTTTTTGGCAAGTTCAACCGTTATTTCAAACAATTTTCGCAGGTCGTATCGGATCAACTTATTTAATATTCTAAGAGATTTAAGAAAGCGCAAATAATGATCGCTCATTCTAAAAATATGAATATGTTTTTTGTCAGCGGATAAATAACCTCTGATACCGCCAAATATAGCGTTACCATATTGGAGGGCGTTATTCATTACATTTATTCTTGCTAATTCCGTTGGAACAATCTTGCCTTCAAAAAATGCGAATGGGAAATATTCTGATTCGGTCATATAAATTATTTGTCATTGCGAGCGAAGCGAAGCAATCTCTCAAATATTAAAGATTGCCACGTCGTTTCACTCCTCGCAATGACATTTACCTCCATTTCCTCCACAACAATTTTCTTTATTCTCAAGATATGCAATACATTCTATCTCTACCAGCGCATCCTTCGGAAGTCTGGCTACCTGTACTGTAGCGCGTGAGGGGAATGGTTTTTTAAAATAAGCAGCATAAACTTCATTCATTGAGACAAAATCATCCATATTTTGAAGATAGACATTCACTTTCACTACATCATCAAGACTTGAACCTGCAGCCAGAAGAACTTCCTTCATGTTCTCAAATGCCTGTCTGGTCTGCACTTTAATATCTCCATCCAATAATTGATTGGTTTCGGGGTCAACACCGATATTTCCAGAAACAAAAACCAGATTCCCATATTTAACAGCTTGAGAATATGGACCTATGGCAGCAGGTGCTTTCTTGACCGCTATTTCTTCTTTTTTCATATTGGCTTGATTTTATAATTTTTAGTCCAACTTTTCAATTCTTTCTTCTTAACAACCTTACTTTCATGCCTGTCTTCCACAATTCTGAGTTTTTCATCCCATCCAGCTCTTTTTTGAGCATTTTTTTATAATCGGGATTGGAATTTGCACTAAGTACTCTTTTTGTCTCTATTCCCTTCTTCACTCTGATATATAATTTGCGGAAAACCGGTCGGACTGATTTTTTGAACTCTTCTTTCCAATCCAAAGCTCCACGCTGTGCTGTTGTTGAACTATTGGCAAAAGTGAAATCCATTCCCCTGTCTCCGATAAAAGGAATGATATTTTGAGTCAGTTCTTCAACTGTTGCAAAAAAAGCTTCCTCAGCCGAGTGTCCGTTTTTCCTTAACTCCTCATATTGTGCTTCAATTATTCCTGCAAGCGCTCCCAACAGAACTCCTCTTTCACTGGTGAGATCACTGTAAACTTCTTTTTCAAAAGTTGTCGGAAGAAACACTCCACAGCCTATCCCGATACCGATTGCCAAAACTTTTTCTTTAGCCTTTCCGGTTGTGTCTTGATATATGGCAAAACTGCTGTTTATAAGCTGACCTTTTAAAAATTTCTGCCGCATCGATCTGCCTAAATCAAAAGGTGCGACCATGATTATGTCGACATCTTTCGGCGGTACTATCTTCGTCTGGTCTTTGTAGACAATTCCAAATCCGTGAGAAAAATAGAGTGTTTTGCCTGGTGTTAAATATTTTTTCACAATTGGCCATTGTGCTACTTGTCCGGCATCGGACAAAAGATAGGCAACGATTGTACCTTTTCGGGCGGCTTCCTCTATAGGGAAAAGATTTTTGCCTTCTTTCCAACCGTCTTTTACAGCTTTATCA
>JACREK010000106.1 GCA_016218275.1 Candidatus Gottesmanbacteria bacterium
CATTTCTGGATGCGGGAATTTTGTTGTGGCTAAATTACAAAAATTTGCATTCACTGAAATATTTTTCTCAAAATTGCCTACGCAATCAAAGTTTTTTAGACTATAAATTAAAGAGGTGGGGTAATGTCAGGGAGATCATAGCTGGGGCCTTCTTTGGGCAGATCGGCGGGAGCCAGATTGACCGTAATCCTTTTGGCAGGGAAATCGGCACCACTATTACGGATGGCCGAGCGGACACGTTCCTTGGCTTCTTCAACCGCTTTATCGGGTAGTCCGACGATGGTGAAAGAGGGTAGGCCTTGAGCGGCAATATCGATCTCGACTTCAACAGGCACGGCATCAAGCCCCACAACCGCAGCGGACAGCACTTTGGCAAGCATATTTTTATCATAACATGTTTTTACTTTTTATTAGGTTTGGAAAAAAAGCAAAATTTACGAGGATAATTTGCAGGAATTTACGGTCACTATTGCTATAGGGTATTGACAAAATATTATGAATGATATTCACTAAAGTTGTCGGCTGATGCATCAGCTAGACTTGCCAAAAGGGTAATTAAATCTAGATAAATTATTCTTAAGGGACTACATTTCGGATATATCCTTAAAAAAGATATATCTAAGAAAGATTATAGTAGTATGTCTCAAAATATACATCTATAATTCTTTGAACAAAAAAGTCTGCCTCAAAAACAGACTTTTTTGTTGGGAAAAAAGGTGTGTTACAATAGCCTCAAATGGATCAGGTGTCACAAATTCGCGAAAAGATAGATATTGTTTCTTTTATCTCCGAATTTATCGCTTTAAAAAAGGCTGGCCGGAATTTTAAAGCCAATTGCCCGTTTCATGGCGAAAAAACTCCCTCGTTTGTGGTTTCTCCCGAAAGACAGATTTGGCATTGTTTTGGTTGTGGCAAAGGCGGCGATGTTTATACCTTCCTCATGGAATATGAAAAACTGGAGTTTGCGGAAGCCCTACGCTTACTTGCGAAAAGAACAGGAATTGAACTTATTTCGCAAAAAGGAAATAGCATTGCCTCATCAAAGAAAGAAAAATTGTATGAAGTTAATAGTTTTGCCAAAGAGTTCTATCATTTTGTTTTGACCAAGCATAAAGCCGGTGAAAAAGCCCGGGAATATTTAACTAAAAGAGGTGTAACAGCTAAGGTAATCGAGGCCTTTATGCTGGGTTTTGCCCCTCATGCCGGTACAGCTCTCGTTAAATATTTAATTAGCAAAAAACACTACGCCAAAGAAGATTTGCTTGATGCAGGTCTGGCTTTTATGGGTCGATCAGGTTTGATGGATTTTTTCCGAGGGAGACTCATGTTTCCACTTTTTGATCATCGTGATAATGTGGTCGGTTTTGCCGGACGGGTATTGGATGGCGATGTGCCTTCTAAATATATCAACACCCGTGAGACTTTGATTTATCATAAAGGTGAACACGTTTTTGGCTTGAATGTGACCAAAGACGCGATTAGACGTGAGAAGCAGGTTATTTTGGTTGAAGGTGAATTCGACGTCTTGTCGTGCTTTGAAAATGGGATTGGTAATGTTGTAGCAGTGAAGGGTACGGCTTTAACTGAAAATCAGGTTAATTTACTGTCTCGATTTGTCTCAAAAATAACTTTTTGTTTTGATGGTGATAAAGCCGGGCAAGAAGCTATTAAAAGAAGTTTGAGCGTGGTTGAGAAAAAAGGGCTGACGCCAACCGTTATTGTTATTCCTGATGGCAAAGATCCGGATGAGGCTTTAAAGATAGAGCCAGGAGTTTTTAAAAAAGCCGTCAAAGAAGACTTGGGTGTGTATGACTATCTTTTGCAAAAACTCCTCGCAGAGAACAGTACAGAGGCCGTAGAGGGCAAAAAAAATATCGTCAGTGAATTTTTATCTTTTATCTCTTCTGTTCAGAACGAAGTGGTCAAAGAACATTATCTACGTAAGCTCAGTAAAGAAGTCGAAACCTCTTATGAAAGCATTGCTAAAGAACTGCAGCGAATTTCTGAGCGACAAGGTATGGTGCCTGAGCAAACAGCGGTTAAGAGTAAAATAAAACGGTCACGAGAAGAAGCCTTGGAAGAATATTTACTGGCTTTAATTGTCCAAAACGAAAAGCCTAAAGCAGCTTTGCAAAAAGCAGTTTTGGTTATAGCTGAAAGTTTAAGTAAAGAAAGATCCTATCAGAAAATTTTATACCACTTGTTGGAGCAGATAGAAAAAGAGCAACCGCTGGGTGCTGGATTACCTGAGGAACTGCTTTCCAGTTTTAATACTGCTGTTCTTTTTCCGTTGCCGGTTTTTGAAGATCAGGAAAAAGTTCTTATCGAGATCGAAAAGGTTGCTAAGCAATTGCGCCGGTTTTATATCAAGAAAAAAATGAAAGACATAGCCTTAGCCATAAAAGCTGCGTCCAACACGGTTGAGACAGAAGAAAGAGAGGTAGAAGCGTCAAATGTTGCTGAGATTAAAAAACTTGAAGAATTGCGTACGCAGTATTCAGCGCTGGCAGCGCAACTAGAGGCTATCTAAGATTTACAATTTGTGGTAAAATATCCATATGTCGTCCCATAAGTTGTCTCCGCTTTTGACGGATATCGTAACATCGGCCAAAAAACGCGGCTACATTACCCAAGATGAGATTTTAGGTATTTACTCTAAACCGGAAGATCACATCGAAGATTTGGATAGTCTTTATGACAAGCTCATGAAATCCAATGTGGATGTTTTTGAGACTGTTGCGCAGCAGCAAGAAGACCAAAAGCCTATTGAGGATTTAGAAAAAGAGCTTGAAGCCTTAACGGTTTTGGCTGAAGGTTCGGTTTCTGATCCTGTCCGCATGTATCTTAAAGAAATCGGCCGCATTCCGCTGTTGACCTTTGATGAAGAAATTGAACTGGCTAAAAAAGTTGAAGAAGGTAATGCTCGTGCTAAGCAAAAATTGATCAACTCCAACTTGCGTTTAGTGGTTTCTATTGCCAAAAAATACATTGGCCGTGGATTGACCCTTTTGGATCTTATTCAAGAAGGCAATCAAGGTTTGATCCGTGCGGTTGAGAAGTATGATTGGAGAAGAGGATTTAAATTCTCCACTTACGCGACCTGGTGGATCCGTCAGTCGGTTACTCGGGCGATTGCTGACCAAGCTAGAACTATTCGTATTCCAGTGCATATGGTTGAAAATATTAACCGTTTCTTAAGATCGCAAAGAAAACTGATGCAGGAATTAGGCCGCGAGCCAACTCCTGAAGAAGTGGCCAAAGTTTTGGGTATTGAACCTGATAAGGCCTTGGAAATAATTAAAATTTCCCAAAATCCAGCTTCGCTGGAAGCGCCGGTTGGCGACGAAGAAGATAGTCGCTTGGGAGATTTCATCCACGACTCGTCAGCTCCAACCCTTTTTGACAGTGCGTCCCGCGAGCTTTTGAAAGAACAAGTGGAGCAGGTTTTAGGTACCCTATCTGATCGTGAGCAAAGAGTAATTATTGAAAGATTTGGTCTTAATGACGGTCGCCCTAAGACTTTGGAAGAAGTAGGCCGCATGTTCCAAGTCACTCGTGAACGTATCCGTCAGATTGAAGCCAAAGCCTTACGTAAAATGCGCCACCCCTCCCGTGGCAATAAGCTGCGTGACTACCTAGTCTAGGCGGATGCGGACAAAGCGTTTCCTCTCATTTTCGTCCCACGTCATTTTTTCCTGCACTATTTTGTCTGCATACATTTTTTGTAGAGATCTAGCGTAGTTTTTATTGACGACGTGTCCTTCAACAAAAGAATAACCCTTTTTGACCAGAATTTTATCCAATAGCTTATGCAAATCCACGACAAGTCCCTTACCTTGAAAACGAGGATGGATCGCTATAGAGGTGATATAGGCAGTGTCTCTATTTTTTTTGCGTCTGGGGTTAAGTTGTCCGACAGGTTCGGCATAAGTATAGCCGATTATTGAACCTCTGATGGAACGAAGTAATATTACTATATTATTTTTATTTGTAAAATCAGTTTCCAAAATATTGGCCTGCGGTTCGTATTGAGGGAAAGCATCGGCCTCAATTTTTAAAATTGATTTTTTGATTTTTGTCCATGACGTTAGCCTGGGATTATATCTTTCTGTGGTTGCGATTTTGGTTTTAACCTGCCTTTTCATCATGAAGGGGCATTGTAGCAAAAAAAGACCCAAAGATCAAACTATGGGATGATAGATATATAATTAAGAATGTATAATGTAAAATTTAATGTGGTATTAGAGGGAAAAATTATTGATATTTGAGAAAAGAGTTTTAGGCTGGATTTAGATAGCACTTCATGCTAAAATATCTACACAATCCGTGATAGCTCAATGGTAGAGCAGGTCGCTGTGAACAATCGCAGCTCTCAATAGAAATGTTGAGATAAAGAATCGGGCTAATTCGGGGAAGTCCTAATCATAGTCGAAGGATAATCCCGAGCTAAATCTCGTAAGAGTAAATGTGTAGAGACTATACACCCGAGACCTAAGTCGAAAGATATGGTCAGGAGAGAGTCCAAGCCTTTTGGTAACAGAAGGAATACTTGTAACGACAAGGTTCTAGGTTCGAGTCCTAGTCGCGGAGCCAGACGGGACGAAAGGGCAACAAAGAGTCCTTTTGTCCCGTAACATCGCTCTTTATCGAAGGTTCGAATTTTCCGTTTCCTAAACCCTTGAATTTATCAACATTCGAACCGTTTGTTGCTTCGACCGCTTCCGAGAGGATTTTGAAGGTCTTGGAGTAGGTGCAGCTTAGTTTTCCTTCGTCTAATTTCAAATCGCTAAACACCAGCCTAATCAGGTTTCGTTGCTCGTCTAACATATCCTTTGCTTTGGCTTTGAGGTAGATCTCTTTGGCTCTTTGGGAAAGTTCATAGATGTTTATTCCTAAATTGATGTAGCCTGTGCTTGCCTGGGAGTGCTTCTTTATCGACTCGGTTACTTCGTCTTTCTCCTCAGAGTATTGCTTGAATTTCCTGTTATAAAAGTCTGGGGTGATCTTTTCATCCAGCTTATCGTCGTATAACTTGTCCATCCGCTTCTGAATCGCCTCGTAGCGGGCTTCAAGCTCGCCGACGGTGCTGTTGTGGTAGGCGATCTCATCCTGATGGCTCTCTTTGAGTGCCTTTTTGAGCCATTCAACTATACGGCTATTTTTGATCTTCAGGTTGTCAAATCCGCCCAACAGTTGTTCTTCGACCTCTGGCTCTTTTGCCCAAGTCTTTTGACTACAGTTGTGGTAGTGGTTACAATGCCCGTAATTATGTCCTTTAGCGGTTTCCCAGGTGATTGACTTACCGCACTCGGCACATTTAATCAGCCCCTTAAAGAGGAATAAGTGCTTGCGATATTTAGGAGTAGTTTTGCTTTTTAGCATAGCTTGAACCTTATCAAAAAGTTCTTTGCTTATCAAAGGCACATGCTTGCCTTCGTAGATCTCATCGTTCCACCTTATTTTACCAATGTAGAAGGGGTCTTGTAAGAGAGAGTGAATACGGCTGTTTACCAGCTTGTTACCCATCGGGGAGCGCAAGCCTTCCTCAAACATCGTTTTCGTTAACTTCTTTATTGAGTAGTCGCCAGTAGCGTATAGTTCAAACATTTTCCTTACCAGAGGCGCAACCCCTTCGTCAACAATGTGGATTTTATGTCCTGTTTCACCAACAGTCTTATAACCGTTTGGCGGTTTGGTTGGTATCCAGCCCTGGGCTATTTTCTCCTTTTGCCCCTTCTTTACATTCTCTGAGAGGAGTCGAACATAGTATTCTGCGGTGGCTACCTTGACCCGCCACATAAACCATTCGTGGGAACGGGAGGAGTTGTGGAGGATACAGCCTTCTTTTGCCAGGTGGACTTGATGTTCCTCGCTCTCGGTGATCCACAGGTCGATAGTCGGGACATCGGAGAAGTTTCTGGTTAGGCGGTCAGTTGTTTCAACGATAATTGTGGGTATGTTGTGCTTGCGGACATAAGCGACCATTTCTATGAAGATCTTTCTCTGAACCTTACCTGCTGCGGACTCGGAGACGGCGAAGACTTTGGCGACTTCCAAGCCTTGCTTGTCGGCATACTCTCTCAAAAACTTCTCCTGAGCTGGTAGGGAGTAGCCTGTCTCTTCCTGTTCCTTAGAACTCACTCTGCAAAAAATTACTGTCTTCATGGTTATTTTTGTCCAACACAGAACATAAACAAATTGTTTGGCAATATCAAGTAATGGTAGGTTGATCCTCCTCCTGTTTGTTTTTATGGAATTGGTCAACCACTTCTTTTATTTGCTTATCTAGTTTTATTTCTTCAGGGCTTTTTGGTTCTGTGGGCGGTTGCTGATAAGTAACAACCTGGTAGTTTCCAATACTCAGCCCTTCTTCAACTCGGTGCATCTTCCAAAGGGTATAGAGATCTCTTGTGCTGACATACATGCCTTGATCCAATTGCCGACTTAACCTGTCAAGAACCCTGTCTAATAAAATGGCAATTTTATACGCTCTCGTTTGTTTAATCCTCTTAAACTTGAATCTCATGTCTTCCAGGTCTTCTGTGTTTTTCAGCTCAGTCCGTTCCTGCCAGCGATATTTGACTGACCAGCGCTTGAGTGTTGCCGAACTTACGGGTTTACCCAGGAAAACCCCAAAAAACGGTATCATTTCGGTATCATTCTGTCCTTGAATTCTCACCCACACTTTGAGCGTTTTTTCGAGGCTTCCAGCTTCACAATATAGAAGCCAAGCGGCGTATTGTTTTGCTCGTTCTCCTGGTATCTTTGATGTAACGATATTCATAGTTAAATTAGATATAGTAACTTATATAAATACATTTCCTCTTAAAGGGAAAAATTGTTACTATAAATGTCTCTTTATAAATCCCTATATAGTTACTATGTCTTTTCATAAGTTAATGCTTTCTAAATCGACATCCTCTGGATTGATTTCTTCCTCTTTTTCTCCCTGATCGGGCTGTTTGCTTTTAGCAAGGCAATAGGCATTGTAAATCTTCTCAATCACAGCCTCGTATAGCTCAAGGTCATCGATAAAGACGATTTCGTGCCAACCGCTACCCAGTCGGTAGCTTGGCGCTTGAAACCATAGGCAATCTTGATGCTTCGGGTGTGGTCGATCAGATTTCAATACCTTCCAACCATGTTCTTTCCAGACACCAAAAAGTATTACGGTTGCCTGGGCAAGCATGGTTTCTGATTTCAAGAGTTTTATTTTTATTGTTATGTCGTCAGTTGTTATTGTCATGGTGATTTATGGTCATATTAATTTTTCTATTCCCACCCCACTTTTGTTTTAAGAATTTTTCAAGCTCATCTTTCTTTGGGCAGTTTTTCTTATGTTCGATCAGTGCAAGCACTTCAAAAAAATCTTTCAGCGTATTTGCCAATAGCAATGCCTCATCTTGGCTAACTCCGATACCAAACTCTGCTTGCAAAATTATTTTCAGTGCGCTCGATAAGTTGTCACTTGTTGTTTCCATTTTGTTTACCTCCTTGGATTTCGATTGATTCGACTTTCAACAAAGTTTCAACATATGACAATAGAGTTGTGCTTACTTCTACGACTTCCTGGAGTGTTAGCCTCAAGCCGTAATCTTCTTCTAGGATTGTCTTCAGTTCCAATAAAAGGTTTCTGCTTATCATAGTTATTCGTTTGCGTATAAGCGGGCTTTAACAGCCCGTAGCTGGTTAAAATAAACTTGTGGTGATACTTTGATTTCGTTTCGGAAATACTGGTCAATTAGCTTTTCCAGTTCAGGAGTTTTTCGGAAGACGAATAGTGCCTTACGGGGATTAGTAGAACGATCAATTTCTTCTATCGGTGCAAACAAAGAAAGTGTGGTAGCGAGTGATAAATCGCTTGTCTGATAGTAATGCTCGCTTAATTGCTGGTTCATAGTTATAAAAAAGCTAGAATTTTGTTCTAGCTTTAGAATAGGGGTCTAAATTGCCGACCCGCAATTAAGAGAAAATCAGTGAAACTAAGGGAAACTGGGGGTATTTTTGTGTTAAGAAGTTTTTATCGTCAAAACAAAACCTCTGTTAACATCAATTTGAATAGGAATATTTTTGCCTTGCAATTGCTTTTTAAGTTTCCTTATCGTGTTTCGAATTAAATCGTTAATTTTCCAGTTTTTACCTTTTCTTCTATTATTCATAAATCTTCGCTCTGTGGCCTGCGGTTATAACTTGAACAACCTTATCTTTCTCATGAATTATATAAATAATCCGATAAACTCCAACTTTATAAGAAAATCTTCCAGTGAGTTCGC
>JACREK010000107.1 GCA_016218275.1 Candidatus Gottesmanbacteria bacterium
AATTTCCGCTACTTGAAACGCCGGGTAATCTGTCCTTTGCCCGTTGCGATATAAAGTTGCCCCCCTTTCTGCTTTCGTAACTGCGACTATTGGCCCTTCCCTACTCCAAGCCTCTCCGCGCACGTCTGCGTCTTTTAAATCATCCTCTGACATGCTGATGAAATCAAATAAACCAACGACTACCCCCTCCTCACCCCATAAACCATGCCTAATATTACCGCTTTTATCAATTTGCCGATAAAATCCCTGCGGCAGCAGTACAAAAAAGCTCTGCGGAAAGAAATCTTTTATCGCTTTTATCTGGTTAGTATCAATATTATTTAGGATCGGAGCCACCGCGACGATATCACTATCTGGCGCAACAAATCTTAAGTCTTTTTGCCAGTCAAAACTTAAATATGGGGCATAATTTTCCACTCCCTGTTCTCTTTTGCCGCCTTGGTACTTATTTCTAAATATCAAAGTCTTTTCAAAAAGTGGCCCGGTTGGAACAAAAAGGGTTTGCGGCAAGTATTTTTTGGGAAAGTCAACCCCGCGCGGAGAAATGATGGTTGCGGAAACTCCCAAATTCTCAAATGTTTTGGCCATAAAAAAAACCGATCCGCCAGGACCTGTATATTTGCCGTTTTCTGTTTCATTAATATCAATAGTCAGATTACCAAAAAGTGCTTCTTGCATAAGAATAGCTATCCGGTAATATTCTTATAGTAACCTATCTTTTCTAATTTTCCGGGAGAGCTTAGAAGAATAGTGATTACGTCTATTCGCAAGGAATGGGGCAGATTTGGATGGAGTAATTTGTAGTATTGAGCGGATTTGATAAGACTTTTTAACTTCCAGGGAGTAATTGACTCTTCCGGAAGTCCGAATTTTGTCCCGATGCGGGTCTTTACCTCAACAAAGACTAAAGTTTTTCCCTCAATTGCCACAATATCTATCTCGCTGTAACCTTTACGGAAATTTCTTTCGATTATTTTAAATCCATGGGATTGTAAATATTGGCAAGCGGCGTTTTCGCCAATTTTTCCGGTAGAAAGATTATTTCTTCTCCTCATTTATCTTTTTTTCGCTTCTTTTGAGATTTCCGGCTTCTTTACCTGTCTTTCCCCTCAGATAATATAATTTGGCACGGCGGACCTGACTTTTTTTCTTGACTGTAATTTTTTTAATCCAGGGTGAGTTTAGCGGAAATATTCTTTCCACGCCTATTGCGGCGGCACCGATTTTTCTGACTGTGAAGGATTTATTTGCTCCCTCTCCCCTGATTGCCAGAACGATTCCTTCAAAGACCTGTATCCTTTCCCGCAATTCTTCTTTTACCTCTCTTTTGGCTTTTCCGGCCACTTTTTCTTTCTCTATCAGTTTATAGTGCACCCCAACCGTATCTCCGACGTGGAAAGTTGTTTGTCCCAAAATCGCTTGATTTGCCATAATATCGTGGATTTTATCAAAATTATTCGTTACTTACAACAACGGAATTATTCTTCGAGCCTCTCAAAGCGAGAAGTCTAAAATGCTATCATTAGAATATGAATACATGGAAATGGTATGTTTATATAATTGAGTGCAGTGATGGGCTATATTATACCGGACTGACTTGGAATTTCGAAAAACGTATGCAACAACATGCATCTGGGAAGGGTAGTAGATTTACCGCAAAACACGGTTTTAAAAAACTTTGTTATGTAGAACAATTTAGTGATCTAACTCAAGCAAGAATTAGGGAGAAACAATTAAAAGATTTCAGTCGGAAGAAAAAAGAGTTACTCTTCGAACGAAGTGAGAAGTCAATAAAATAGTTCTCGCTAACGCTCGAACAATAATGGTTTTTATTCTTCGAACGAAGTGAGAAGTTTTAGAGCAACTTAAGAACGTTCCACCAGGCTTCGATATACTCGGCTCGGCGGTTTTGGTATTTGAGGTAATAAGCATGTTCCCAGACATCCAAAGCGATTATAGGAGTATGGCCATTTAGGTAAGGTGAGTTTTGGTTGGGTAATGAATAGACTTCTAATTTACCCGCTTGATTGCGCACCAGATGGGCCCAGCCGCTGCCGAAATGCTTTACGGCAATCTCGGCAAATAATTTTTTAAACTCGGAAACTGAACCAAATTCCTGCTTAATCTCACTACTTAAGGATTCATCAATCTCTTTTTTCGGCCCCATAATTTCCCAGTACAGATTGTGGTTAATGGTGCCGCCGGCGTTATTTTTGAAAAATGTTTTATCTTTGTCATCCATCTTTATATTCTCAAAATCGGAAAGTAAATCCTCAACTTTTTTATCTTTATATTGCGGGTATTTATCCAGCACAGTATTTAAATTATTGATATAAGCTTGGTGGTGGCGAATCAGATGAATCTCCATAGTTTTTGCATCAATATAAGGCTCCAATGCCTGATATGAATAATTCAGTTTGGGAAGTTGATAGATCATAAGAATAGTTCTTCAATAACTAGTATAGATACAGTATCAGTTGTTTGTCAACAGGTAATTCGCTATGGACTTAAAACACCTCCTCTTCATTAATTATTGTCGAATAATAGTCTTCATTGTATAATCTAGTTGGGAATTCTGGGGTTTACCGGGTTTACCCTGAAAATTTGAGCGCAAATTTTTAGGGCCCGTAGCTCAATGGTAGAGCAGCAGCCTTTTAAGCTGTTGGTTGAGCGTTCGACTCGCTCCGGGCTCACAAACTGTTCTTTGAAGTCTTGAGGTTTAGACTTTAGAGCAAACAGAAGCGATAATTTAGGCGTTCCATTAACAAGCTCTTCATAGGTTGGTGGAGTATCAAAAAGTAACCCAAACATAGCAGCATTCATCAAAGGATTAGAGCTTCCCAATATCAAATCGTCAAAGCGTTCCATAAAGAATAGAATAAAATTTATCGCTGTCTGTACATCAACTTGCTCATCTTCCTTTTTAATATTGTCAACCTTTATTTGAACCTTCTTCAATTCCAGTGCTTCAATATCATCTTCAAGCATTTTAATTGC
>JACREK010000110.1 GCA_016218275.1 Candidatus Gottesmanbacteria bacterium
AGATTTGTTCCTTCCTGAGTCGATTGCCAGAATTGGTACTGATCCGGATCCGGAGGAATAATAAACGTCATAACCATTACCTGATAATCGGAAGGTATGGTTGATTCCACTTTTACTTTTGAATTGACGCCTACTTTCTTCCAGGCATCTGATATAAGCTGGGCGGTATCCAAAAGAGATGCATAAGTAGATATGGTAAGTTCTGAGGAAGATGAGGCAAGAGGACTTTTATCCAGTATTTTTTTGGCAGCGTCAGGGTCGCTTCTGTATAACCTGAGGTTTTTACTATATGCCCACGATAATGGAGAAATCGGTGAATAAGCCTTTTCCAAACCCCCAAATAAAGGCATAGCATAATTTAGCGCCTGACGAACCTCCTTTTCTTTAAAAGAAGGATTGCGCAGATTGAGAAATACACCGACCAGTCTGTCGTATAATGCACTTTCTGTTTTTTTAATGTTTTTCCAATCCGCAAGATCTTCCAGCGTGGAGATATTTTCAAGCATATTTACTTCTCCGAGCTTAAAAGCAAGTATGGCATCGCCATTGCTGGGGTAAAATTTATAGACTATTGGCTGAAGTCCCTTTTTCAAAGGTTCAAGTCTTAATTCAGATATCAACTCTCCGCTGTAAAATACTTTTGTGACCTTATACAAACCCAGTCCGATTAAATTTGGTTTAAGCAGCGGTTGAGATAATATCACTGGAAGCGGCGCATACGGATCTTTTAAAGTAACTTTCAACGTATAGTCATCGGCAGGTGCAAAATTTACGCCTTTCAATTTGTAGGAAACATCTTTTGCCGTAAATTTAGTTCCATCCTGCCAATAGATATCCGGAAGAAGTGAAAATGTATAATTTAAACCATTGTTTTCTATCTTCCAGCTTCTTGCCAGAGAAGGCGAAGCTTCACCTGAAGGCAGCAGTTCCGTCAGCCCCAGACTGATTTTATTTTTTATGGTCAGCGGCAGATTTAACTCATTAACTCTTCCCACATAAGCTATTTTTAGCTGTTTTTGTCCGAAGATTTCTAGATAGACGGGATATATCTGGATTAAAAATAAAGTGGCGAAAAAACCGGTCAGAAAACCAACTCCAATCTCCTTTTTGTGCCGGCCGATAAATGCTTTTATTAAAAGTACGACAAACTGGACTTGTTTGCCCATTTTTAGGAATAAAAGAGTGAAATTACTGAAGATAAAAGAAATACTGAGACTGCGAAAATTGTAAGATAAAAAACAATCTTTTCTACGCCCCGTTTGCTTTTATAAAATTCTCCCCCGCCACCAAAAGTTCTTCCCAGTCCTACTCCTTTTGCCTGGAGAAGAATCAGAGCAATGATAGATGTGGCAATTATAATTTGTATTGTTTGTAAAATATATTTCATATTGTTGATTATACCAGATTGGCGATTTTTATACATAAAGAAGCCAGTTTCTCCGGATCATGACGTATAAAACTTCGCAATAGCAGATCGCCTTTTTCTTTTCTGACTGTTTTACCAGAAATAAGATCCGCAGATATTACTTTAAAGGGAGTAGTTTTTTCAAAATCATTGACTACCGGTACAGCATGGAATTTTTTATATTTCAAAAGCACCTTTCCCGGTATCGGAGCATTATTTACCAAACAAAAGTCAAGATGTTTAATCGGCAGATATTTATCCAGTTCATGGATGAATTTTGAAGCAGTAAAACGGTAAGTTTGACCATACTCGGTCATCAGATTCAGAATGAAAATTTTGACGGCACGGCTTTTTTTTATGGAATCAACAACTCCCTTAACCACTAAGTTGGCAATCACGGTGGTATAAAATCCTCCCGGACCAAGTATGATTACGTCACTGTCTTCAATTGCCTTTTTCACCTGCGGCGTAGCATAAGTAGCAGGCTTCGTAGATAAATTGGTAAGCTTGATTTCGCCATTGTGCTTCGGTTCATCGATAAAATGCTCGCCGATGACTTTACTTCCGTCGGCATATGACGCTATCAAATCGCATTTTTGGTTTGTGACGGGTAAAACCCTGCCTTTTATTTTTAATATTTTGGCGGCTTTAACGATGGCTTTCTCTTGAGAGTTGAGAAGTTTGGTTAAAGCCACCAGAAAAAGATTGCCGAAGCTCATGCCAGTGACACCGCTGCCTTCACTATAGCGGTATTGAAAAAGCCGGCGCAGAAGCATAGAATCCTCGCTCGAGACATCCGAAAGAGCAATCAGAGATTTGCGGATGTCACTGGAGGGAAGTAGTCCCCATTCGTCACGTTCTTTTTTGGCACTTCCGCCGGAATCAGCCATGGTGACGATGGCAGTTATTTTATCGGTATATTTTTTAAGACCGAAGAGAACACTGTAGGTACCCATGCCGCCGCCGATGACAGTAAAATTTTTGTTTTTCATTTTATCAGCCAATCCAAAAATTGGATAATAATGGTTAAAACTACTGCGGAAATAATGATTACCTGCCAGGAGACAAAATTAAATGACGAGGCAACCACGGGACCAATGGTAAAACCGGAAAATTGCCAGTTGCCTACTTTTACCTCAGATACCAGAAAAGTCCAGAAATAAAATACGACAATATTCAAAATCCAGGAAAAAAGATTCAATGTTAAAAGATTAATCGGTAACATGATTATGCCGGCAATCGGTCTGACTATATAAAAAAGTATGGTCAAGACGGCTGAAGCGTAAAAAAACTCTTTCCACCCGCCAGAAATGACAATAGCCGGAATAAGTTGAGTCAGACCAAATAAAGATATCGTGATAGTCAGATATTTTTTGAATAAAAACCGCATTGGATCAGATTATCATAACATCCTTTATCTCTTTTCGCCAGTCAAAAGAACCTTAAGCCGCAAAAGAGTGTGATAGTTGTGGGCAAACCGGTGCGCTTCATCCCTTACTCTTTGGATAAGATGAAGAGCGGGTGAGTTTTGCGGCAGTATAATTCTGTCAAAACCGGCATTCTTTGGGATAACCAGAGCTTCATCTTCTTTGGCAATTCCGATAAATGGAATTCTTATGTCCGAACCGCTTAAAACCTGTTTGAAAGTACGGCATTGAGGCGTTCCCCCGTCAACCACCAGGAGGTCTGGCATGCCCCACTCCGGATGCTTCAACCTTCTTTTAAGCATTTCCGAAAGCATAGCAAAGTCATTTGGTTGATTGA
>JACREK010000109.1 GCA_016218275.1 Candidatus Gottesmanbacteria bacterium
GTAAAGAATCAAAAATCAGGAGGGATTGTTAAAGCCTTCGGACCTTTGAAAGTGAGTTATTCTGCAACACCCATGTTTTCCGATACTAATTTATCTCCGGGTAAAAGTATGAGCCGGTCAATTACAATTGAAAATACGGATAATACCGCCCACAGTATAGGTATTAAAACAGACAATCTTGCCACCCAGAATTTATCTCTGGCAAATATTATCGATATAACGATAACCAGAGACGGGATGCCTATCTATGGATTGGATAGTCCTACAGGAAAAAAGAATTTGGCAAATTTTTTCACAGATGATGTAGTGAGTTTAAATAAATTGTTGCCTGGTGGGAAAGGAATTTATGATTTTATTCTTCGGATGGATGAAACAGCCGGAGATGAATATCAAGGGCAATTAGTTAAATTTGATTTGCTTACTGGTATCGACAAAGTTAGATTTATGACTATACCAACTATTGTTCCTAGGCCAACTTTTAAGACTATGCCTACCTTTGCTCCATTTCCTACACTTCGCCCATTCTAACATTTACCTTGAACTTATTATCAAATTTTGACACAATGATAGATAATGGCAGTAAAATTTAGAAGTCTGATTCATCATCTCTTATTTCCACACGAATCAAATAATTATAAGGCGAAGACTTTGCATAACTCGTCAATTGTTTTTTATATTTTGCTCCTTTTGGCATTTCAACTGTTAACCGGGACAGTGAAAAGAATCAGACCCGGTGTCCTGGGATATGCTACAGACATCACTGTTGAGAAAGTCTTATATCTGATAAACCAAAAAAGAACTCAATTTAATCTTCCACCCTTGACACTCTCTCAGGAATTATCGGAAGCTGCTACCAAAAAAGCCTCAGATATGTTTGCTTATAATTATTGGGCTCATGTCTCCCCCACGGGTACCTCACCTTGGTCATTTATCACATCATCTGGATATCAATATCTTTATGCCGGAGAAAATTTAGCTAGAGATTTTAATACAGCTGAGGAAGTTGTAAATGCCTGGATGAATTCTTCCACGCACAGAGATAATATTCTTAAGCCGGAATATTCAGATATTGGGCTGGCTGTTATGAACGGTAATTTACGGGGACAAGATACCACCTTAGTGGTACAAGAGTTCGGGTCAAAGGTCGGAAGTAAAGATAGAAGTATAATTGCTCAGGCTATACCGTCTCTTGCACCCGGTTTGGGACAAATAAGTGAATCTGCGATACAGAAAGAGATACTGTTAAGTACCGAACCAAAGCCAATGATGATACCTCCGACCATCTCAAAGACTTTATCCTTAGTAATGACAGAATTTCTTCTGATTGTGCTTTTTCTTGATAGTTTGTACTTATGGAAGTATAAAACCCTGCGAGTCTCTGGTCATTCACTGGCTCATCTTATTTTCTTGGCCGCCCTGATAGGAGCAATGGGAGCAACGGGAATTGGAGTGATATTATAAATATAAGGCAAAAAATGAATAAAAATCATCATTTCCATATCTTGCATTACCTTTTTCTTATTTTTTTTCTCGCTTTAGGAATAACTTCTTTTTTCTATTATTCCGGTTATCCGGATAATCAGTTTTTTATAGCTATGGCAACTTCCTTATTTTATTTTATATGGGGAATAGTCCATCATGCGCTTGAAGGTGATTTGCATCCTAAAGTTATGGTAGAATATCTAGTTATATCATTATTGGCAATTTTATTATTAAGAGGAGCAATTTACAGATAAATATGTTTACACTGAGCCCTTCGAAAACTCAGGATAAACGCCGAAGGGTTTACCCTGAGGAGCATCAGCGACGAAGGGAGCGAATATGTTTACATTGAGTGACCGAAGGGTTTACCCTGAGGAGCATCAGCGACGAAGGGAGCGAATGTGAAAGGTATAGTTTTAGCCGGAGGACTGGGTACGAGATTATATCCGTTAACTTATGCTACCAATAAACATTTGCTTCCGGTATACAATAAGCCGATGGTATTTTATCCCATAAACACGCTTGTTCGTGCCGGTATAACAGAAATATTGATAGTGACAAGCGGTCCCCACTCCGGAGATTTTATCAGTGTTTGCAAAAATGGCAAAGAATTGGGTGTTACGCATCTGGAATATGCCTATCAGGAAAGGCCAAACGGTGGAATTGCAGATGCGCTTTCCTTGGCTGAAGATTTTGCCGACGGTGAAAATATAACGGTTATATTGGGTGATAATACTACAGACGTTGACATCGCCGATTCTGTAACTAAATTCAAAAAGGGAGCTTTAATCTTTTTGAAAAAAACTGCCGACAGAAAACAATTGAAGCGTTTTGGTGTACCGGTATTTGATAGAAATCAAAGAATTGTCAAAATTGAAGAAAAACCTCAGGAACCAAAAAGCAACTTTGTGGCTACAGGACTATATATTTACGATAATCAGGTATTTGACTTTATACGTCTGTGTAAACCTTCCGAAAGAGACGAGATTGAGATTACCGATGTAAATAATTTATATATAAAACATAGGGAGCTAAATTGGGTAGAACTTCAAGGTTTTTGGTCCGACGCGGGAACCTTTGAGACTTTATATTATGCCAATCGATATTGGGCTGAAAAGGAAGGGTTATGAAAAAAAGTTCAAAGTTAATCGAAGGGGTTATAGCCAAAGAACTTATTAGACATAAAGATGAGAGGGGATATTTTGAGGAGTTAATAAGAATTACTGATGAATTTTTTCAGGAAGGATTTGGACAATTGTCTCATTCCTATATGAATAAGGGAGTGATTAAGGCATGGCATATCCATAAAACCCAGATAGATTGGTGGTATGTGGCAAAAGGCACTTTAAAAGTCGCCCTTTACGATCTGCGTAAAGACTCGCCAACTTACAGAGAGTTAAATCAGTTTATATTGGGTGAAGATGGAGATGATGTGGTTTTGAAAATTCCGGGAGGTGTGGCTCATGGTTGTAAAGTTATATCCGAAGATGCAGAACTCTTTTATATCACTTCATCCATCTACAATACAGCCGAAGAAGGTAGAATTTCTCATGATGATAGGGAAATTGGGTTTGATTGGATAAACTTATGAATCTATTGGTAACAGGCGGTGCCGGATTCATCGGCGCAAATTTTGTACTTTACTGGCTAAATAAATATCCAAAGGATACGATAATTAATCTGGATGAGCTTACTTATGCCGGTAATTTGGAAAATCTTAAAACAGTTGAGACAAATCCCCGCTATAAATTTGTAAAAGGAGATATCTGTAATCCAAAACTGGTAAATCAAGTTATGGAAGGAATCGATACGGTTTGTCATTTTGCTGCAGAAAGTCATGTAGACAGATCCATACTATCTCCTTCCACTTTTATAGAGACAAATATTGTCGGTACCCATATCCTCCTGGAAGCAGCATTAAAAAATAAAGTGAAACGTTTTCATCATATATCTACAGATGAAGTGTTCGGATCACTGGAATTAAACAATTCGAGTAAATTTGATGAACGAACACCATATAACCCCAGAAGTCCATATTCAGCAAGTAAAGCCGCTTCAGATCATTTAGTTCGTGCATATTGGTTTACCTATGGATTACCAATTACTATTTCGAACTGTTCCAATAACTTCGGCAGATTTCAGTTTCCGGAAAAACTGATTCCTTTGGCAATAACCAATATATTGGAAGGAAAAAAAGTGCCAGTTTATGGTGACGGATTACATGTACGGGATTGGCTTTTTGTGGAAGATCATTGCAGAGCAATAGATTTGATTATCAGAGATGGAAAGGTTGGAGAAACTTATTGTGTGGGAGGGTTGACAAAAGATATTTCCAATCTCGAAGTTATAAAAAAAATACTGAAAATCTTAAATAAAGATGAAAGTTGGCTGGTCTTTGTAAAGGATCGTCCCGGACATGACAGGAAATATTCTATAGATTGGTCAAAAATAAAAAATGAACTTGGTTGGCATCCCGAAGAAGATTTTGATTTATTACTTGAGAAAACCGTCAGTTGGTATAAGGACAATAGAAACTGGTGGTTGCGACTTAAAAAAGCGGAATATGAAAAATATTATAAGGAGCAATACAAAAACTTATGAAAATCCCCATTTTAGGTACCGGTCTTTCGGGAATGGTCGGTAGCCGGATAGTAGAGTTGTTAAGTGATAAATATGAATTTGCAGACTTAAGTTTTAATACCAGAATAGATATCACAAGTGTAGATCAAGTATTAGAAGTCTTCAAAAATTCAGAGGCCGCTACGGTTCTTCATCTGGCTGCCAAGACCGATGTTGACTCTTGTGAGGATGACAAGATTTTGACGGAAGAAGGCCCAGCATGGTTGGTAAACGTTGAAGGGACACGCAATATAGTTGAAGCTGCCCAAAAATACCACAAAAGGGTCATTTATATTTCTTCCGATTTTGTTTTTGACGGAACTGAAGATTTTTATACGGAAGAGGATGTGCCAAACCCCGTAAATTGGTACGGGGTGACTAAGTATGAAGGGGAAAAAATTCTGGAAGAATCAGGTATAAGCCATACCATTGTAAGACTTGCATATCCTTACAGGGCAAATTTTCCCTTAAAAAGTGATTTTGTGAGGAGAATCATCGAAGCGGGAAAAGAAAATGAAGAGATAAAATCACTTACGGATCATTTTTTTACTCCTACTTTTATAGATGATTTTGCGAAAGCTTTGGATATTTTATTGCAAAAAGAACTACCGGGTATTTTTCATTTAGTTGGCAGTCAGACTTTGACTCCTTATGAGGCGGTAGGAGAAGTGTTTGAAACATTTGGACTACAGGGAAACATTATACCAATAACAAGAGCTGAGTATTTCAGAAATAGGGCATTTCGTCCTTGTCGGCTGGCGCTTAAAAATGATAAAATTACCAAATTAGGCGCTTCAATGTGTAGTTTTGCCGAAGGCCTTATAGAATTAAAGAAACAGTTAAAGGAGCAATAAACTTATGCAGATAGCAGTTATCGGACATGGTTATGTAGGTTTGATTACGGCTGCAGTTTTTGCCGATTTAGGAAATAATGTTTGTGTTGTCGGTAGAACTGCAGAGAAAATTGAAAAACTTAAAAAAGGAGTTACCCCTTTTTTTGAACCAGGGCTTACCGAAATAGTCAGACATAATCTGAAAGCGGGCAGGCTCCATTTTACTCTTGATTATAAAGAGGCAGTCTACAGCGCGAAAATTGTCTTTATTTGTGTTGGTACTCCGTCAAAACAAAACGGAGAAGCTGATCTTTCTTCAGTTTATGATGCCGCCAAAAATATCGGAAAAAATCTGGACGGATATACCGTAGTTGTGACAAAGAGTACGGTGCCTGTTGGAACTAATCGTGAGGTGGCAAAGATTCTTGCTCGGAATGCTCCCCAAAAATCAAGTTTTGATATTGCATCATGTCCTGAATTCTTGCGGGAAGGAAGTGCTATTGCTGATACTCTCAATCCTGACAGAATCGTCATCGGTGTGGAAAAAAAGATCCCAAAAGAGCTGCTTTTAGATCTTCATAAACCGATTGACGGCGAAAGGATAGTAACTACAATCGAAACTGCAGAAATGATTAAATATGCTTCAAACGCACTTCTTTCTACCAAAATATCTTTCGCCAATGCCATGTCTTTTATCTGTGAGAAAGTGGAAGCAGATGTTGAAGTGGTGTTATCTGCAGTAGGACTGGATAAGAGGCTGGGAAGAGCTTTTCTTTATCCGGGGGTTGGCTTTGGCGGGAGTTGTTTCCCCAAGGATGTGAAAGCATTAATTGCTATTGCGCAAAAATTTGGATACGATTTCGAGTTATTAAAAGCAGTCTATAAAATTAATCAGGAAGCCAAAGATAGATTTGTGCAGAAAATAATAAGCACAATGGGAAATGTTAAGGATAAAACTATAGCCGTTTTAGGACTTTCTTTTAAACCAAATACTGATGATATGCGGGAAGCACCCTCAATTGATATAATCAGAAAGTTGCAGAAAAATGGAGCAAATATAAAAGCATACGATCCTGAGGCTATCTCTAATGCAGCCAAAATCTTTCCAGACATAACCTACTGTGATAATCCCAAAGAATTGGCGGCAGATGCTGATGCTCTTGTCGTTTTGACGGAATGGAATGAGTTTAAGCAATTAGACTTAAATGATATAAAAAAAGTGATGAAACATTATTTTCTTTTTGACGGGAGAAATATATACGATCCGCAAAAAGTTAAGAAATTAGGATTTGTTTATAAAGGAGTTGGCAGAGTATAAAAGCCTGCCTGCCTGCCGGCATGGAGAAAAATATGTCTAAAAAACACAAAAAGATATCTTTAATTACCGGTATCACCGGCTTTGCCGGCAGCCACCTGTCAGAACTGCTGCTTTCTTTAGGTCATGAGGTATGGGGTACAACCAGACCGCGAAGCCGAACGGATAATATAGATAAAATTAAACACAAATTGCATCTTGAAGATGCGGATCTTTTGGATTCACACAGTCTTTACTCAATTGTAGCCAAAATTAAACCGGATTACATTTTTCATCTGGCTGCCCAATCTTTTGTTCAATCATCTTGGGCTTCTCCTGCCAATACAATGGAGCTGAATATTGTAGGTACTGTTCATCTTTTTGAAGCTGTCAGACGGGCAAAGATAAATCCCACTATACAAATAGCCTGTTCTTCGGAAGAGTATGGCCTGGTATATTCAAATGAGCTGCCGATTAAAGAAACAAACCCGCTTCGTCCCCAATCACCTTACGCCGTATCCAAAGTGGCCATGGATTATCTGGGTTACCAATATAATCAGTCATACGGAATGAAGATAGTCAGGACTCGAGGTTTTAACCATACGGGACCAAGACGCGGTGACGTTTTTGTCACCTCAAATTTTGCCAAACAGATTGCCGAGATTGAAAAAGGCAAAAAGCCGCCAGTCATAGAAGTAGGAAACTTGGATGCTCAAAGAGACTGGACTGACGTTAGGGATATGGTTTCCGGTTATTATCTCTCTGTTGAGAAAGGAGAAGGCGGGGAAGTTTATAATATCTGTTCCGAAAAAACAGTCAAAGTAGGTGACATGCTTGACCTCCTTCTTGCCATGACGAAATGGAAAAATAAGATTGATATTGCGGAAGATGAAAGTAGGATGAGACCTTCCGATGTGCCGATTCTTTTGGGTGATTGTTCAAAATTCCGCAAAGTTACAGGGTGGAAACCTGAAATTTCGTTTGAGAGGACAATGGAAGATTTGCTAAATTTCTGGCGAGACAGAGTATAGGTGACATACAGCTCAATGAGCAATAATGAATACTTCAATCAAATGTTTAGTTACAGGGGGTGCGGGTTTTATAGGATCTCATCTTTGTGATGCTCTGATTGATAAGGGATATGAGGTTTTTTGTGTCGATAATCTGATAACTGGCAGTAAAAAAAATATCGCTCATCTTTTAAATAATTCCCAATTCCATTTTATTCTACACGATATTACAAAACCATTTCCTTCAACTATCAACTATCTTTATCATCTCGCTTCACCGGCAAGCCCTCCAGTCTACCGTAAATACTCAATCGAAACGCTTTTAGTAAATTCATTAGGCACATATAATATGTTGGAACTGGCAAAAAAAGAAAATTCAGTTTTTCTTCTTGCCTCAACGAGCGAAGTATATGGAAATCCTCTTACCCATCCACAGAAAGAGAATTACTATGGCAATGTAAATCCAACAGGAACTCGTGCCTGTTATGATGAGGGCAAACGTTTTGCTGAAGCCATCACTATGGAGTATGTTCGCAAGTTTAAATTGCAGGGACGAATTGCAAGGATATTTAATACCTATGGACCCAGAATGCAGCCCACCGACGGTAGAGTAGTTTCGAATTTTGTGACACAAGCAATTGCCGGAAAGCCCTTGACTATGTATGGAGACGGCAGTCAGACAAGATCTTTTTGTTATATCTCCGATATGGTTTCCGGTCTTATTGCTGCTTGTGAAAAAAAAGGAATAGATGGGGAAGTGATAAATTTGGGAAATCCCCAAGAATTGACCATCAAACGCATTGGAGAAATTATTTTAAGTTTGACCGGTTCTTCCTCTCCACTGGTAAGAGTGAAAAAGAAGGAAATCGACGATCCCCAGATGCGAAAACCTGATATTTCAAAAGCAAAACAACTGCTTGGCTGGCAACCCTCAGTTTCCTTAGATTTAGGACTTAAGGAGACTATCAAATATTTCAAGAACTTATGAAAATAGTTCATATCATTCCCACCTATAACGAAAGAGAAAATATCGGCAAAATGATAGAGAAAATCAATCAGATTTCCCAGAATTATCCTGATTGGAAAAATGAAATACTAGTAGTTGATGATCATTCACCTGACGGGACGGCCCAAATCGTAAAAGATTACCAGAAGAAATTTGATAACATACATCTGAAGCTTAAGAAAAAAGAAGGTTTGGGCAGAGCATTAATTGCCGGTTATGATTATGCGATAAAAAATCTTAAGGCAGATATAGTCATACCCAATGACGCGGATTTTCAATGGGATCCAAAAGATTTCCCCAAACTTGTTGATAAAATAAAAGAGGGTTTTGATGTTGTGGTCGCCTCAAGACATATACCGGGAGGGAAAGTGGTAGGTTGGAATTGGTTCAGAAAGCTTAATCACGAAGTTTCCAATACTCTTTTGGCATGGCTTGTTGCGGGTGTTCATGAAGTGAAAGATCATGCCGGCAACTTTAAGGCAATCAAAGTTAAAGGCATTTTGGACAAAGTAGCGTTAAATAAAATGAAAAATGCCGGTTTTTCATTTCAATTGCATATTCTTTATGAACTGGGGAAAACCGGGGCAAAATTTGTCGAAGTGCCGGTGATTTTTTGCGAAAGGAAATTCGGTAAATCAAAGATTGGTTTCAACCGCTATTATATTCGCGATATCATTGAATATATCAGAAGCAGTATTTTTATCAGAATTGATCGCTCGAAAAGCTTTTTTAAATATGTAGTTGTCGGAATAATCGGTTTCATTATTCAGACAGCAATTTCAAAAGTTTTAATTGTAATTGCCATCAATCCAGGAATAGCGGTGTCAATAGGTGCAGAGGGAGCAATCGCTTCTAATTTTATTTTGAATAATTTATGGACATTTTCGCATAAAAAGATCGTTGGGAGGAATATTCTGTTAAAATTTTTTCAGTTTAATTTGGTATCCGTTGGCTCAATTATTATCCAGGGAGCAATCGTTGGTATCGGTACCTATTTTTTTGGTGTAGAAAGTTGGTTTATCTTTATGGTTTTATCCATCATTTTCGTTGTTATTCCTTATAGTTATTTTGCCTATAACCGTTTTATCTGGAGGATACAAAAATAAACAGGACTTACGCA
>JACREK010000108.1 GCA_016218275.1 Candidatus Gottesmanbacteria bacterium
GGCATTTTTGGTACAAGTATCATAAGCAGTTGTCACCTCCTTTTGGAGTAGAAAACGTTATCTCCATAACATTTTCATTGTGCCAACTGCTCTTTTTATTGTCAATCTAGCCTGTTACGAGTTTTGCACCAGAGACTATACATCTTATTTGACATCTTGGATAACTCTTGGAATACTAAGTGTGTATGGAAAATACGCAGCTTCCGCCAAGTACGCCTTCAGCGCCGGATGATTTTGGTTTACCTCCGGGAACATATGAATATGTTGATGTAAAAAAGAAGAGAAATTGGAAGAAAATTTTAGAAATTAGCGCTTTAGTTATTATTGTGGCAATTCCGGTAGCTTTGTCTCTTTACCGGGTTAATTATTCTTTTCAACGCGTTTATGAAGTAATTAATCCAGCCTATATCGGAACATCACCAAGTGCTTATCAGACCTGGGGCGGTATTTTTACCGCTGCCAAAAAATTAATTCAACCTGTTGTGGCACCAACTCAGAGAGAAAGTGCAGTTCCGACACAAGCACCAACTATTGCTCCAGCGCAAAATACATATCCGACAAGTCGGCCCACACAATCGACAGGTGGTCAAGGGACGTCTCAGCCCCAAAGTCAGAAGCAATTTGTCTATCCAACTCAGCCGCCTGTTGATCAGATTGTGTATCCGACCCAAGAAATTATTTATCCTACAGCCACTCCTGTGCCTATGCCAACTGCCACGCCAATATCTCCTTTGCCTACCCCAACCACCGGTTACGTTAATCCGGCTGTTGCCGCCTGTTATGGTAAAAGTAGAAATGATTTTTGTTCCTACGTATCTTCTTTTGGTAATACAGTTTACGGAAAATGTAAAACTTCTGGTAATTCGCTAATCTGTGAATTTCAAGATTAATGGGTTATTTTTATTAATCGTAGAATTGGGTAGCGAGGGGAATGATAGCTTTGCTTGGTACTTCAAACCAATAGGATTGAATAGTGTCGCTTGGAGTTGTAGTGTTGATGATAAGAAGGGTTTCCGAAGCCCAGCCGGTGGTGTCCTGATATTTGTTGTTAGTAATTTGGGCTTTAAAAATAGAGGTGCTATTTAAAAATTGTTCGGTTTCGGTGATTGGTGCCCCGTCACCTCGGAAAACCAACGAGTCGGTTCCAGAATTGGTAACCTGTTTAATGAAAAAGTATTTATCATCAGGTGACCAGGTATTGAAAGGTATGCTCAAGTTTTCATCGTTGGAAGTTATTGTTTTATAAGCAATTTTTTCTTCATTGGTTGCTGTATCAATTACGGTAAAAGTAAAAGTCTTTTCCGTGTCGCTACCGACTACCGTTGTCATGCGGAGTTTTTTTCGACCATCGGGAGCTGGCTGTTCTGTTATATCGGTTTTGGGAGCGGGAGTAGCGGTGGGCGTTGGTTCCTGGATGCTCTCGACAACGGGGAGGGCAAAGCTGGTTGGAATTTGCGGTTTGTTATTAGATAACACCGCAAAGGTTATGCCCGCCACGGCAGCGAGGCTTAAAAAAGAAATTGTCCCAAATTCTATTTGGTGTCTAATGGTCATATTTTATTGAGCATTGTTTTGAATACACTGATTATTGCCGGTTATTTGATCGCAGACTGAAACCGGTGTCCCAACTTCTGCCCAGGCAAATAAAGCTTTGGCATCAATCTGGCGCATGTTGACACAGCCATGACTCATGGTGTGGCCAAAATTATCATGCCAATAGGCGCCGTGTAAGCCAAAATCATGGAAAAAATACATGACATAGGGAACATTGGGCAGATCATAAGCGTCAGCTCCGGATCCGCCGGCCATGCGGGTGGCGATTAATTTTTCCCAGATGTGAAAATTACCAGCCGGGGTGCGTCCCCATTTGCCGGTTGATACAAAAGTTTTTAAGATTAGATTTTGGCCTTGGTAAGCAAAGAGTATCTGTTTGGAAAGATCGATATAGACATGTTTATCGCCCTCCTTGGTTTCCGCTCCCAAAACAGGTGTGTTTAGATCGGCATTAGCATCTATTTTGGGGGGGGTAACTTTTTTACCGGCGAACATACCTAGCGCATCGTTATCGATTTTTAGCGATAAGTCAGAAACACAGGTTTTAGAATTGGCACACGGTGTTTGCTTGCTTTGCATTTTTATAATCTGATCAGTACCGACAAAAAATACAGTGGCAATGAAGGAAAAAAGAAATAATTTTTTTAAAAAAGCAAAGAGCCCGCCTTTATTTTTGGAGCTTGTTTTAACCGGAATTTTTCTATGAGAAGATTTCTTGGGCATATAACTATATTATTGGTAATTCTGCATTTTTGCAAGAGGTAAAAATTTAATAAAGCGTTCGTATTTATTTGCAATTGACAACTCTAGGTTAATAAGATTTACTTATAATAATTTTATTTCAGGTGAATTTAAGTTAATAAGGTACTCTCTCTACTCCGGCTTTGGCGGAATTGAAAATAAAACCGGTTTTTTGATTATGAAAGATATATTAGTACAAAATCAAATAATTATTTACCAAGCAGATGATAGTACGCCAAAGCTGGATGTGCATATTGATGGTGATACTGTCTGGCTTACTCAAGGTCAAATGGCAACACTTTTTGAAAGAGATCAATCAGTAGTTTCACGACATATAAAAAATGTGTTTGAAGAAGGAGAGCTTGATCAAAAAAGCAATATGCAAAATATGGGTAATCAAAAGGAGTTGGTAAATTATGTAAAATAAAGATATGTACCAACTAAGACAAATACCATCGGAAGCACAAATCAAAAAAGGGATCAGGCAGAGTGTCTTCGGCAGGAATGTATATTGCCCGGCCTGTAAGTCACAGCGGGTGCTTGTTTTTGAAAATCGTTACCGATGTAGGAATTGTTCTACAAAATTTTCTTTGCTCTCTAATACATTCCTTGCCAATCTCAAGCTCCCCC
>JACREK010000114.1 GCA_016218275.1 Candidatus Gottesmanbacteria bacterium
TAGGTCTAATGGTTAATTTCAAGGCCGAAATGTTTATAATCCTTAAAGTGTGGAAGATCCCTCGACGGAGTTTACACTGAGCTTGTCGAATGTGCTCGGGATGACAATAACAATCTAAACTGAAACTGCAGGTGGGTCAGCTATTTTACCCATTTTCAAACAAGAATTGTTATGCTAATATACTCTTACCTGTCGAAAGGCAGGGAGGTGTGAACGAAAAATCGCTTCGCGATTAACGTTCCTAGGAATGCCGAAAAGTATCTCCTTTTTCTCCGGTATTCCTCCTTATAATTTTTATAACAGTTATAATCATTATATTTCACTAGTATGGTTGCAAAAAAAGTCAAAACAATCATTAAACTCAATCTTCCCGCAGGAGAAGCAACTCCAGCCCCGCCTGTGGGTCCGGCTCTTGGACAACATGGTCTTCCCATTATGGATTTTGTCCGCACATATAATGAAAAAACAGCAGACAAAAAAGGTCAGGTAATTCCGGCAGTCATCACAGTCTATACCGACCGCACATTCTCTTTCATTACCAAACTTCCTCCCGTTGCAGAACTTATAAAGAAAAAAATAGGGGTAGAAAAAGGCTCAGGAAAAGCAGGACGTGAGCAGGCAGGAGTGCTAACTCATGCCCAGGCCCTAGAAATTGGGAAAGAAAAAATGGCAGATCTCAACTGCGATACAGGTGAAGCTGCTATGAAAATCGTGGAAGGTACTGCTAGAAGCATGGGGATCAAAGTGGAATAATTATAAATTACAAATGACAAATTATAATAGGAGTTACGCACTTATCGTTCGAGCGAAGCGAGAACTACTTCATTAGTTCTCGGCTTTCAGCCTCGAACAATAACAGATTGCGTTTGTCCTGTTAATAATTTTTTGATTCGTAATTAATTTATAATTCATAATTTATAATTTGTAATTGAACAAATGGGAAAAATAAAAGTTGCATCACTTGGAGGCGAACAGGAAGAAGAACTGCGCAAAAAGCAGAAGATTCGCCGTGAGGAAAAGAAAAAAAGAGAATCCGCCAACCGGCGGACAGAAAAAATTCACATCTCCGGCATGAAAGGCGGCGAAAGAGTAAAAGCGGTCGGTGCAGAAAGCGAAGAAGAACTCAATAGACTGGCAAAACTTGCAGAAGAGGTAGAAAAAGATCAGGCGGGAGGCATCAGGACAGAAAAACCGGAGGAATTACCAAAGAAAAAAGCCCGCATTCGCGTCCGCTCCAAAAGATACAAAGAAGTACTGATGAAGATAGACCATAATAAACTTTACCCTATCAAAGAAGCTCTTGAGCTGCTTAGGAAAATTTCACTTACCAAATTTGACGGTTCCGTAGAACTCCACATCAATACTACTGAAAAAGGTTTGCGCGGTGCTGCCGCCCTTCCCCATGGCACCGGGAAAAAGGTCCGCGTAGCAATTGCAGACAACGATACCATCGACAAACTGGTTGAAGATATCGAAAAAGGCAAAATTGAGTTTGATGCCCTTGTGGCTCACCCCTCTGTTATGGGAAAGTTGGCCAAAGTAGCCAGATTTTTAGGTCCGAAAGGACTAATGCCCAATCCAAAAGCCGGTACTATTTCACCAACACCGGAAAAAGTTGCCAAGAAGCTTGAGGCAGGAGAAGTGAATTGGAAAACCGAATCCGATTTCCCTATCATCCATCAGGTAGTTGGCAAACTCTCTTTTAAAGACGACCAGTTGGAAGAAAATTTCAAAACCCTCACAAAATCCATCGGAGAGACAAAAATAAAAAGTATAACTTTAAAATCTACGATGAGCCCCGGGATAAAGATAAAACTATAATTTTTATAACTGTTATAATCGTTATAATGATTATAAAAAGTACATCCTCCGGCGGTTACAAAAATCTCCCATTCTTCAAACAGTCCGAGATCATCTACGACTTTACCGTAGAGTTCTGCAAAAAATATATCGATCCTCGCTCCCGTACCAAAGACCAGATGGAACAATCCGCGCGTTCTGGAAAACAAAATATCGCTGAAGGATATCTGCAAAAAAGCATGGAAGGGAAATTAAAACTACTGGGTGTTGCTCGCGGCTCACTGGAGGAACTGCTCAACGATTATATGGATTTTCTACGGCAGAGAGCTCTTCCTCTATGGGATAAAAATGATCCCAAGTCACAAGCCGTAAGACGGCTTGTCTATAATCGTTATAATAGTTATAACCATTATAAAAGTTATATGCTGTTGCCGACTGAGGCGGCGAACGCCATGATAACTCTCATTAACCAGACTAATCAGCTTCTTGACCAAAAACTGCGCTGGTTGGAAGAAAGATTCGTCAAAGAAGGCGGCTTTCGCGAGAACCTTTTGAGAAAGAGAATGGAATTCCGCAGTAAAACTAATTCTTTTTAGCCCAGTCAGTTGTAGTCGTAGATTATAATTAAAAAGAGGGGTAAACGGATAAAGTGGATAACACTCGTTTACCCCTCTTTTCTTAGGCTATACTTGCAGTCACCCCTTCAACCACCGGTGGTGATGCCGGCACTTCAAAAACTACATTAGATGGCTCAAAAGATTCTTGAACTCCTTCTTGTGCAGCGGCAACAGCTTCATCCTCTGGAGTAGTTGGCGCAACTGTCATAACTGGTTTCATTCCGACTTTGGCTTCCATCTCTTGTGCAGAAACTGCCATAATTATCACCTCCTCTAGAAACAGTCTATGAACGTAGTGAATTTACTGTTTCTTGAGCCCCGTATATGCGCTCTTCCGACGCGAGGATGTAAACCTCGGGAGGAAGTAAGTATTATACTGGGGCTTTACCCCGCCAAGTCTGCTTCTGTAATTTCAGCGGGGTTCTTTTTTGTATACATTCCCCTAGCTCCATTTTTGCCAATAGGTACCTGTACATCAGGTCTACTTAAAGGAATGGGTTTACCCAAATAAACTATTTCACCTCGACCATTATGTTTTCTTCCGTTAGAAAAATCCCTTACTACAGCTAAACCTCCATCAATAGCAGTTTGGGCAGTTATTCCGGGTGGATAATATACTACACCGCCATCTAAAGGAGTTGGCTCTGTGTAACCATCTCCAGTATGCAGAACGTCAGGTTGGTCTACTCTTGATTTACCCGGAAATAAAACTACAGCCGAACAGAAAAGGCCAGTGAATACTGTTTCAGCGCCTTTTTTAACCGCAGTTTTTGCTAATCGCAGACTTTCCTTAATATTAGTCATAGAAATATATGGATCAAATCATTGATCACATTTAGGTTTGTTAAATTTTTATTCCTTCGGATCGAAAGGACCGTTATATGACATAAATAACTCCTATCCTCCTATTCTTACTTCGCAATATAATCCCAGTACCTTGCTTACTTGCTCCCAAGGTCTACGTCCTTGCGTCGCAAGAGCGCAAGTACGGGATTGATCGACTGGTAAACTCTTCTTCTCCGCCAGCTGGCGGATCAGAATCGTTAACCAGTCATCAAAAAACCCTCCTTATTTGGAGGGTTGGAATGTTAAATAACTTACTTTTTCACCAACTACCAACCCTCCTTTGTCTCAAGGACAAGGATGGTAATGGTAATAAGTTGTTTGGCTTGCAAATGCTTCATAAAACAAAAATTCCTCCCTTCTTTTGGGAGGAATTTTAATTTCTAATTTCTAACTTCTAATTTCTAACTTTTTCTTTCCTCCCACGCTCTTATCTCCAGACAATCTGGAGAGAAAGAACCCTGATAAGGGAGGAAAATTGCATACTTTCCCTATCTTAAGATAAACATTTCTTGTTGTCAAGAGCCATTTGGAGGGTTAAAACAATCTATTGACAAATTTATTCCAAGCATTAGACCCTCCTTCGCTAAAGCTACGGAGGGCAAAGGGGGGATTTTTAGTGCCTGCACTTCATTCCCTCCCACATCGGAGGTGTACAACGTAGACACATCGGTTACTTATTACTTATCAAAAATCAGATGTTTTATTTCCTGCAATTTTCTCTGATAGTCTACCTGATCAAACAAAAACTTTTGATATCCCTCACTTGATTTAAAATGACTTAGAATATATGAGGAGGCGACAAAACCCATTGAACTTAATCCAAAAAAATGTGGCAAAGAAGACCACCGATAATCTCCTAACTTATTAAATTCAACCAGATAAGAAGTCACCGGATTGAGATGAATATAACGATTAACATGAACAAGTTGTTCA
>JACREK010000013.1 GCA_016218275.1 Candidatus Gottesmanbacteria bacterium
ATGTGATCGCCACCTGTGATCGCCACCTGAAAGGTGAAATAGGTTCGCTACCTCTTGACAAAATCATCTTTTTCCTATATTTTTATGATATGGCAGGAAGATATATTCCTTTGGCAACAGGAGAATACTACCATGTCTATAATCGCGGGGTTGCCCGCCAGCCAATTTTTCTTTCTAAAGGGGATTATGAACAGATGCTTCTTACTCTTACCTACTACCGTTTCCGAAAGCCTCCGGTCAGACTCTCCCGCTTCAAAGAGCTTTCAAAAGATAACCAGAAAAACTTCTTGGTAGAACTTGAAAATAAAAATGAGAAGCTCGTTGAATTTATAAGTTTTGTGCTTATACCAAACCATTTTCATCTTCTTTTAAGACAGGAGACAGAAGGTGGAATTTCGACATTTACGAGCAAGGCAATAAATAGCTACACCAAGTACTTTAATACGAAACGAGAACGAGTAGGAGCTATTCTGCAGGGTGTCTTTAAGGCCGTCCATGTTGGAAGTTCTGAGCAACTTGTTCATTTAAGTCGGTATATCCATTTAAATCCGCTCGTTTCATTCGTGGTTCGGGAAAAAAATTTTCTTTCGTATCCTTGGTCTTCCCTGCCTGATTATCTTAGAGGTAAGTCGTCTTTGTTTGATCTTGAACCTGTGTTGGGGGAATTTAAGTCTCCAGGGAAATATAAGGAATTTATTTTGGACCAAAAAGATTATGCCCGACGTTTAGATGAGATAAAGCACTTAATGCTTGAAAAGGGATAAAATGTTCAGGTAGCGAACCTGTGCCACCTTTCAGGTGGAATCTAGGGAATCTACAAGGTGGAATCTACAGGTGGAATCTATTTCTTTGTCAAGGAGTAGTTTACTTATTCTCTTCCATCCATTTATCAGCATCAAGTGCTGCTATACATCCGAAGCCTGCTGCGGTGATGGCTTGTTTATAGCGGTAATCATGCACATCTCCCCCGACAAAGACTCCGGGGACGGAGGTGGCTGATCGGTATTTAAGCAGACCATCTTCACCATTTACTTCTTTTCTTGCCACATAACCTTTGGCGTCAAGTTCAATCCCCTTAAATTTATCGGTATTCGGCTTATGCCCTATAGCTACAAACACTCCATCCGTTTTTAACTCCTCTTCTTTTCCTGTTTTTGTATCTTTCAATATTACTCCAGTCACATGACTGGTACCCAAATATTTTGTCACTTCTTTATTCCATAAAACTTTAATTTTGGGCTCTTTCAAAACTCTGTCCTGCATCGCTTTGGAGGCTCTGAAAGAATCTCTTCGATGTACGATAGTAACTGATTTGGCAACTTTTGCAAGTACCAGTGCCTCTTCCATGGCACTATCTCCTCCTCCAACTACTACAGTATCTTTCCCCCGGAAAAAAAATGCATCACAGACTGCGCATGTTGAAACTCCTTTCCCTCTAAGCTGTATTTCACCCGGGATATTGAGCCAAATGCTGTCAGCGCCTGTTGCTATAATCACCGCTTTTGCTTCATAAACTCTTCCATCGGCGGTAATTTTGAAGGGACGGGAAGAAAAATCACCTTGGGTAAATTCAGTATTCAAAAACTCAACTCCAAGTCTCTCTGCCTGTTTTTTCATATTCATCATTAACTCCGGTCCTTGAATACCGTTGGGAAATCCGGGGAAATTTTCAACCAGAGTTGTCAGCATCAACTGCCCGCCCCAGCGAATGCCTCCTATAAGAAGAGTTTTTCGTCCGGCACGCACCGCATAAATTCCGGCAGTCAGTCCTGCTGGCCCGGAACCGAGAATGATGATGTCGTACATATTGGATAATTGGTATTTATTGGTTAATTTGATTATTGGGTTATTACTTTATTGAATTCATCCGATAAAGTTTCTTTACTCTGCACCCCAATCATCTGTTTTACAACTGCTCCATTTTTAAAAAGCATCAGGGTAGGGATACTCATAATCCCATACTTTGAAGCTGTTTGCGGATTTTCATCTACATTCAGCTTGGCAATCTTTACTTTTCCATCGTAAACTTTTCCTACTTCTTCAAGGATAGGATTTTGCATCTGGCACGGTCCGCACCAGACAGCCCAGAAATCAACCAGAACCAGGATGGTGGATTTTACAACTTCAGCATCAAAAGTTTTATCTGTCACCGTCATTTCTGCCATAATGAAACAATTTTATCAAAATATTTTTCTTCTGAAAAGATGCAGTTTACGATTCTTTACCCCTTTCTTCTCCAAATCGCATATTCATCTACTAGATCTTTTATACTCCAGTCGTTTCTTGAGAAGATTTTCTTTATAGCCACCTTCTCTACGATGTTTTTCCTCAACGGCATTGATTTGACGATCAAGCAAGTAACCGCTTCTGGTCATCTTTACTCCAGCGAGGTAATTTTTCAAGACGGAGAATATCCTCAAAATCTTCTAAGGCTTCCATACTAGATGATTTAGCCACATCATAAAGATTAAGTTTACGAGATAAGCTTCTTTCTGACGACCCTTCGACAATATTTTGCTTGTACGAGCGAAGTGCTTGTTTTATTTGATCCCGCTGACGGCTATCCTCAATCCTCCGATAATATCTTGGAACAAAATCCCAACCCAGATCAAAGGATAGTTTGGCTAGTCTATAGCTTATCAACTGTTTGTATCCTGCCTCAGCCATATAAAATAATCATAACATTTATTTTCATCTCCTTCTGCTTCCTCTATTTCTTCTACTCCTTCTAATCCTCCCAGTTTTCATTTTGAAATGGGCATTCGTCACTTCTCTCCCCCCTCAAGAAAGAAAATAATCTTCCCCTTTTTATTTTTCCTATTTGCTTTTTTATCTTTAATATTTTATATTATATCTATCCCCCCAGGGGGGATCGGGAGAAAATGCAAAATTCAAAATTAACAGATAAATCAAAGATTATCAGACGTCTGAGAATTGCCGAGGGACATCTGAAAAAGGTGCGGGAAATGCTTGAAAAAGATGCTTACTGCATAGATGTTCTCCATCAATCCCAAGCAGTCCAAGCGGCTATTCGCGAAATCGATTCTTTGATTCTTAACAATCACCTCAATACCTGTGTGGTAGATGCTATAAAAAAAGGCAGGGATAAAGAAGTGATAGAAGAAATCATGGCGGTGTTTAAGAAAAGCAGGAGATAATATGCCAATCGACAAAATAATAGTCTCTGTAATCGGAATATTAGGAATTCTTTTCACCTACTTATATTTCTTCGGCAAAAAGGAGGAAGCCGTTGAGGCAAAAGGTTCTCTTGACATTACAGTTGAAGGCGGCTATCAACCTTCTCAAATCGTTATTCCGGCAAACACCCCGATGACCCTAAATTTCACTCGCCTAGACAGCAATCCTTGTCTTGAGGAGTTGGTCATGCCGGAATTTAAAATCAAAAGAACATTGCCCCTAAATGAAAAAATAAGCATCAAAATTAAGCCGCAAAAAACAGGCAGTTTCCCCTTCTCTTGCGGGATGAACATGTTTCATGGGAAGATTATAGTGAAATGAAAACTCTTTCCTTCCCCATCGCCGGCATGCATTGTGCTTCATGTGCAGGGAATATTGAAAAAAAACTCAAAAAGATTCCCGGTATAACAAAAGCTTCAGTCAATTATGCCGCCGAAAAAGGATACGTAGAATGTGACGAGAAAGTCAGCAATACTGATATCAAAGATGCTGTTTCATCTTTGGGATATACCGCTTATTTTTCAGAAAGCGGCAAAAACACCTCGGGTGGTAGCAACCGATTAAGACACCTGGAAGGTGGCCGAATGGACTCCTTCCAGGTGGAGGAATCAAAGAATCCCGATGAACTTAAACTCAAAGAACTGGCAACACTTAAAACCAAAATCATCATTTCCGCTATTCTCTCTACTCTTATATTTTTCGGCAGCTTTCCTGAATGGTTTAATCCAATTTTCAATTTTCAATTTTCAATTTTCAATTTATTATCTAATCCCTACACCCTATTTCTCCTCGCTACTCCTGTTCAATTTTGGGCCGGATTTGAGTTTTATAAAAATACCATTCCGGCTCTTAAGAATCGCACTGCCGGCATGGATACTCTTATCGCAATTGGCACATCTGCTGCCTTTCTTTTTTCAGTTCTTACCGCTTTTTTCCCGCAGAAACTTCAGCAGTTCGGCGTACAACCCGCTACTTATTTTGATACCTCAAGTGTCATCATCACTTTAATTCTTTTAGGCAGATTTTTGGAGGCAAGAGCCAAACTTCATACCTCAGATGCGATAAAGAAACTCCTTTCATTGCAAGCTAAAACAGCTCGGGTTTTGCGATATCCCAAAACCCCTGGGGTTCCCTACTACGCTCAACCCCAGGGGTTGAAGCTACAGGAATTAGACATCCCAATTGACCAAGTCCAAAAAGGCGATATCATCAGGGTTCGTCCCGGAGAAAAAATTCCGGTCGATGGAATAATTATTGATGGTTCGACTTCAATTGATGAATCCATGGTAACAGGTGAATCTATGCCTGTTGAGAAGAAGAAGGACAGCCGGGTCTATGGGGCAACGATAAATAAAACCGGCTCATTTCTTTTTCAGGCAGATAAAGTAGGAGCAGAAACTCTCCTCTCCCAAATTATTAAATTAGTCGAGGAAGCACAAGGCAGTAAAGCCCCAATCCAAAGGCTTGCTGATATCATTTCCTCATATTTTGTCCCAGCCGTCCTGATGCTCTCAATTGCCACTTTTATTCTCTGGTATGATTTTGGGCCCGCGCCTGTTTTTTCTTTTGCTTTTGTAAATCTGATTGCTGTTCTTATCATCGCTTGTCCCTGTGCTTTGGGACTGGCAACGCCAACCGCTATCATGGTAGGTACGGGCTTAGGAGCGCAGAACGGGATATTGATAAAAGACGCAGAGAGTCTGGAAATTGCCGGAAAAATAAAAGCGGTCATGTTTGATAAAACCGGCACATTGACAGCCGGACATCCGCAAGTAACTGACTTTTCTTTTATGCCTGCCCCGAGTAGCGTCGAGGGGGATAAGCTTGAAGAGTTAGGCGATAAACTAAAACTTCATAAACCAAAAGATGTTTCTTATGAAGACTATATTCTTTCTTTAGTCTATTCCTTAGAAAAACACTCAGAGCATTCTCTCTCAGGGGCTATCAATGAGTTTATTGAAAATCTACCTCACCCCAACCCTCTCCTTGTAGGAGAGGGAAATTGGGTGAGGTCTTATGAAATAAAAGACATCCAAGCCATTGAAGGTCACGGTATTAAAGGAGTGGTGAAGACACCTCGGATGGTGTCCCAAAGGGTTTACCCTGGAAGGGACTCCTCCGAGGTGGAGGAAACAGAGATATTGGTTGGCAACAAAAAATTGATGGAGAAAGAGAAAATTATGCGCTGTGCTGAACTCGATAAAAAAGGAGAATTGTGGGCGCAGGAAGCAAAAACATTAGCTTATGTAGCGGTTGATGGAAAAAATGTAGCTCTATTTGCTATCGCCGATACACTAAAACCGGATGCCAAAGAAGCGGTTTTACAACTTAAACAGATGGGAATTGCTGCTTATATGATAACAGGAGACAATCAACAAACCGCCGCCGCCATAGGGAAACTTGCAGGGATAGATAGTGATAAAATTTTTGCCGAAGTCCTGCCGCAGGAAAAGGAAAAAATTGTGCAAGAATTAAAGAGTGAAGCAGACAGTAAGAAAATTACTACTGCGAGCTCTAAAACCATTGCCTTCGTCGGCGATGGTATCAACGATGCTCCGGCTCTGGCTTCTGCCGATGTAGGAATTGCCATGGGACAGGGCACGGATATTGCTATCGAAGCTGCCTCAATTGCACTTCTTAACCGCAACCTTACCGCTGTTCCTGCCGCTATCAATCTTTCCAAAAAAACCATGCGCACCATCAAAGAAAATCTTGTTTGGGCTTTTGGCTATAATGTGATTCTAATTCCGGTTGCCATGGGTATTCTCTATCCTTTCACCGGCTGGCTTTTAAATCCGGCTCTTGCCGCCTTTGCCATGGCCGCCTCATCCATATCGGTGGTCGGTAACTCTTTAAGACTAAAAGGGTTTAAATTGAAGATTTAATCTGTCTCACTTGCCTCGTACCCTGTCTTTTGGATGATTTCAATAATCTTTTCAGGTTTAATAATATCAGAGTCAAAAGTTACCTCTGTCTTTTGTCTGGCATAACTGGTATTTGATTCTTTCACACCTTCTGTCTCTTCCAGATCCATATCAATCGTTAGAGCGCAACTGGTACAATGCATGCCGTTTATTTCAAAAACTGCAGTTTTTAACATATTTCTTACCCTTAATTACTTACAGTACTTACGCAATAAATTTTGATTTAGATTGTCATTGCGAGCCTCGAAGAGGCGTGGCAATCTCTTGCGTATGCGAGCTCGAACAAGTCGAGAGATTGCTTCGTTACGCATTATCATGCGCTCCTCGCAATGACATAGTGCGTAAGTCCTGTACTTAATTGCTTAATTATCTAAACACTATATCACTTTTATATTTCCTCTATACATTCCCATTCCGCACATAAAGGCAAGATTGCCTTTTTCCTCGGGCGCAGTAAATTGAACCGTTTCGGCCGTACCCAGTCTTACTATTTTTTCAATACCAAGTTTAGGGATAACAAATGATTGGATACAACCGCGACCGGTAGTATTTTGAAGATGCATAGTTACCTGGGATCCTGCCTTTACCGCAATATTTCCGGGTGAATAACCTCTCTCAGTAAGAGTAATTGTGACATTTTGGGTAGCTGCGCCTTCTACTACTCCCATTTCTTGAGCATTACAAAAAGTAAGCACTGTACAATCTATTTCCCGCCACAAATTCTCTAAAGTCAGGTTGCTTCCTGCCATAGCCGAAGCTGCATTAAGATTAAAGACAGCAAGAAGAATGATGGTATAAGCTACCACTTTCATAAAAGCTTGATTTAGTAAATTTCCAAGTCTTGTTACCAGAAAGCCGATGATAAAAAAAGTAGGCGATGTGCCCAAAACAAAAGCAAACATAATTGCGCTACCAAGTAATGGGTTACCCGAACCAACCGCAAGTGCCATCATCGCCTGAGTAGTACCGCAAGGAATAAAAACGGTAAAAGCCCCAAGGATTAGAGGCGCGAAAATACTTTTGCTTTTTGATTCGTTGCGGATTAGACGGAACAAGAACTTTGGCGGCTGGATAATAAAATAACGGAAAATTGGATGGACATCGAGAAGATTAAGGGCAGTTCCGATCATAAATATTCCTACTGCCAACTGCATAATAATCTTTGTTGTTAAGGATAACTGAAAAACTGATCCCAACAAACCTAAAAGTAATCCCAAGATTGTATAGGCAGCAAGTTTTGCAGTTAAAAAGAAAATAATTGGTAAAACACTACTTTCTGTAAGTGCTTTTTCTTTCAATCTTTCCTCCTTGTCCTCCATAGCTTTAGCGAAGGAGGATTCTCTTTGCGCAATCGTTGCCGCCAGAAGCCCTCCCTGTACAGCCAGGCATGTTAAACCCCCGGTAACAAGTCCTGTAAGAAAAATTGTCCAAAGATTCATTATCTTTGATTGTAAGGTATATTACCTTATGAGACAAGGTTAATTTTGATATTTGACTTTTGCCTTTTGACTTTTATATACTATATCTATCCCCCCCAGGGGGATATAAGGGGAATAAACTTTTGCGCAGCAATATAAATTTTTCGAAGCGCACACACGGTATGCTTGTACCAAGATAGATAGTAAGGAAATAGGTTCATTATGTTTAAAAGATTGAGTACCGATAATAACGCAGTAACGAAACCTTGATATATTGTAAGCTAGAAAAATTTATATGCGAGTTAAAAGTCGGACGTAAATATATGAAAAATCTAGGAACTGAAAAAATCATTTTTCTAATCATCGGCGGATTGACACTTTTTGCGATTATCTTGATTGTCATCTTCTCGATTAATGAACAGAAACAGGCTCAGACTGCTTCTGCTCTTCTTACCTACTCCGCAACCGACCGCGAAAAACCAAAAGCTGTTGTTTCCTCAACTTTCAGTGATCTTGGAAAAATGAAAGTCCAGGATGAAAAAACAGCGCAGTTTGAGATAGAAAATAAAGGCGAGAAACCCCTCCAGCTTTATAAAATCTCCTCCTCCTGTGACTGTACATTCGGACAAGTGACCATAGACGGAGTCAAAAGTCCCGAATTTTCCATGCATGCAAGCGGTTCTTGGGTAGGCGAAGTAGCCCCGGGTAAAAAAGCTGCTCTTTCTGTAATCTATAGACCGTCCATAATGCCTGTTTCAGGAACAATTACCCGCGATGTTTATGTACAGACAAATGATCCGGAGAAATCTAATTTAACCTTTACCGTAAAAGCATTTGTTGAATAATCGCCTTAAAGACACCTGGAAGGTGGCCGGAGGACTCCTTCCAGGTGGAGGAACCAAATTACGCCTCCGTCATCCCACCTTCCAGGAGCCCATCCGGTCACCTGGAAGGAGGGATTCATTATCTCTGTAACCCGTAAATCAAAATTATGGATTCTAACTTATTGTTTGGCGTTTCTATCACCGCTTCTTTCTTAGGCGGTATGGTGGCATTGTTTGCCCCCTGCTGTATCACTTTTCTTTTTCCCTCCTACTTGGGCACAATTTTTCATGACAGGAAAAGAGTAGTTTTGCTGACTTTTATATTTGCCGCAGGTCTTGGCAGTATCCTTGTTCCTGTTGCTCTGGGCATGCGCATCATCGTCTCGCTTTTTGACCAATTTCATACTACTACTTATCTTTTAGGTTCTTTAATTATGATCTTGCTGGGAATTATGACTCTTTTTGAGGTAAAACTTTCCATACCTCTTCCCCATTACACTATGCCCAAGGAAACAACTTTTATTTCAACTTACCTATTGGGAGTTTTCTCCGGCATCACCTCTTCCTGCTGTGCGCCTGTCCTTTTTGCCGCCATCACCCTTTCCAGTCTTTCACCTACATTCATTTCAGCTTTTATTGTCTCTATTGTCTATGTTTTGGGTATTGTCTTTCCACTATTCTTCCTATCTCTTCTTTACGATAAATTGACCAATCAATATCTTTACAAAGTAAAAAGAAATCTGGAAAAACCGCTCAAAATCCTGGCTTCTTTGACTTTTATCATTTCCGGCATTGTGATCTCATACCTTGCTCTCACAGGCCGCATCCAGATGTCTGCCAATATGGCTTATGGAGTAAACTTACGTATGTTTATTTATGAAATCTCCTCTCGACTGAAGAATCCTATTCTTGATATATTGGTCTTAACCGGTATTATTATTCTTTTTATTATTATGTTTAGGCGACGTTAGTAAATAACTTATATAGGTTATTTACTATTACGCGCCTTTGTGGCGCATTATACGGTATTAAAGTTGATACGTTTATTTTCTAATGCGCCCTTAAAAACATTGGACACCCAAAAGGAGATAAAAAATGATAAAGAAAAAAAAGCAGAGTAAAATAAATTATTATTTGGGTCTGGCAACCGGAGTTTTAGCAACCATTCTCCTTTTCAAACTTATTCCTACTCTTTCTTCTTCTGTAAAAGGGATAAATCTTAACCTGCCTTTTATTTCCAAACCTACTCCCACCCCTACTCCCGATGCCGCAAAGTTGCAAGCAGAAATTGTAAAGGAGGTTCTACCGGAAAAATTGGATTTGGGTGTTTCATTTAGGGATACGATTGTCAAAATGATTGAGTATGGCGCAATAGACAAGGAAAAGTTCCTAAAGCTTTATGAGAGCCGGGGAGGATTATCAGGCAAAGAAAAAGAGTGGCTGGATAAAACTTCTGATGAAAAAATTGTCGTTACTGCTGCCAATTCCGGACTTATATTAAATCTCCTCTGGCCGCTGGGCATTTCCAATAAAACTAAAGTACTCTCGGAAGGGCCGATGGGCACCCAATACGCCAAAGATGTAGGTAATTTTGCCTCAACCGGTGGATGGAGTGTGGGACGGGAAGACGGAGGAAAACTTTTTAATAGGTTTAATCTGATAACGCTTACTCCTGATCAGGAAGAAACGGTAAAAGAGATTGCGCAAAATATCTACCGCCCATGCTGCGGTAACAGTACTTACTTTCCTGATTGCAATCATGGCGCTGCCATGCTTGGATTTCTGGAACTTGCGGTTGCTCAAGGCATGCCGAAGGAGGAAATTTACAAAAAAGCGCTGGTTCTTAACTCCTACTGGTTCCCGCAGACTTATGCGGAACTAGCCATGTATTTCAAAGCCAAAAAAGGTATCTCTTGGGATAAAGTGGATCCGAAAGAGGCCCTCGGCGCCAACTACTCCAGCGGGCAAGGATATGGCGCAATAAATAAGGAACTGCAGGCAACCGGACTTTTGCCGGAAGTCAAAGGCGGCGGCGGCTGTGGAGTGTAGAAGCTGGAGATTCGATCCAGGATCGAGCTCCCGCAGTAACGATCCTGGATCGTATATTGCCCGATGGTGGAGGAACCAGTAAAGCGCTCCCCGA
>JACREK010000112.1 GCA_016218275.1 Candidatus Gottesmanbacteria bacterium
GCGCAGCATCAAAAGAAAAAAGCACTGGCAACAATAAATATATATAAGCGCAAAGGTAAAAATCCCAAAAGCATAATAATTTTTGACTCTAAAGGTAAAATACAGAGATTTATAGAACGACCATCAAAAAAGAAACTAAAAGGAAAATTTATCTGGGCAAACGGTTCTTTTTATGTTTTTGAACCGGAAATTTTTAGCTATATCCCTCAAAACAAACCGTCTGATTTTGGAAAGGATATTTTTCCAAAACTTTTGGCAGAGAAAAAATCAATCTACGTTTATCCAAGCAATGATTATTTTATAGATATTGGAAACAAAGAGAAATTAAGTCTTGCCAGAAGAACTTATTTGTGCAGTTTTGGATAATTCACTATTGCATGCCAGATAATCGCCTGAAAGCTCTCCGCATAGGGAGTAATTTTTTCTTCTGATATTACGGGAATCTGGATACAGACATCTGCTACTTTTTTAGTATAACCACCATCACGACTGACAATACCTAAGATGGAGGAGCCAATTTTTTGGGCATATTGGAGTGCTTTGACGATATTTACACTGATATTTTTCTCTACACTTCCACCTCCTACTGAAAATACCATCACCGCATCTTTTTTGGTTAAATAGCTGTCCTTTAACCAATCGACAAAAACCGTCTCCCAACCGTTATCATTAGTCCGGGCAGTAAGCTCCGAGACATTATCAACAGGTGTATAAGCTTCGATACCACAGATCTTTCTGAAGTCATTAACCGCATGGGAACAATTGGCGGCACTGCCGCCAACACCTAATAAAAATAGCCGTCCCTTTCTTTTCTTGAGTTTAATAAGTTCTCCAACCGTTTTTTCCACCTCTTTATGATTTAATTTATTAATCAGAGAAATGGCGCCTTTAAAATAATTGTCGATATAGTCAAAAAACATATTGCAATACTTGTTGTTCAATCCATTTATAAGTTTTCTTAAGTCCATCTTTCAATTTCATCTTCGGCTCCCAACCGAGTTTTTTCCTGATAAGTCTATTGTCTGAATTCCTTCCTCTGACACCCTGTGGACCTTTTACATGTTTGACTTTCAACTTTTTCCCGGAAATCTCTATCACCATATCTACTAATTGGTTTATCGTTACCATCTCCTCTGATCCGATATTAACAGGGCCATGAAAATCTTTTGAGTCCATCAGTTTCCTGACCCCGGTAAGACACTCATCTATATAAAGAAACGATCTTGTCTGTTTACCGTCTCCCCAGACCTCGATTTCTCCACCGTCTTGTGCTTGTGCCACTTTGCGGCAGATGGCCGCTGGTGCTTTTTCCCGCCCTCCCTCCCAGGCGCCTTCGGGACCAAACACATTATGGAATCTGGCAATCCGCACATCCAATCTAAAATTTCGAAAATAGGCAAGATATAATCTCTCGCTGAATATTTTCTCCCAGCCGTATTCACTGTCAGGAGCGGCCGGATAGGCTGAATCCTCACTGCATTTGGGATTATCCGGATCAAGCTGATTATATAGAGGATATATGCAGGCAGAAGAAGGAAAGAAAATTTTTTTAATTTTCGCTTTTTGACCGTAAGAAACAATGTTTATATTTATCAACGCAGAATTTCTCATTACATCGGCATCATGACTGCCAGTGAAAATATAACCGGCTCCTCCCATATCGGCAGCCATCTGATATACTTCATCAAAAGAATCAGGGTCTGACCTTAAACGTCCTAAAGGTCTGACCCTTTTAGTATGCGGGTCGAATATTTCTTGACAAAATCTTGGATCTCTTAAATCACCTAGGATAAATTCGTCAGCCTGGGTTTTACTATATTCCGGATACTTTAAATCCACACCCCTTACCCAAAAGTTTTCTTTTTTTAACCTTTTGACTAAATGACTGCCGATAAATCCTCCGGCTCCGCAAACTAGTACTTTTTTTTGTTTTGATGTTGAAGTTCTCATCATTATATTATTATTCCAATAACCATCGCCAAACCGGTTTAATTATTATCTTATTGGCATTAACAGTTCTTGTATCTTTTTGATTTTCTGTAAGAATAAGTCCATCTTTTATTTTAAGACGTTTATCAGTAGATTTTCGAACCTTTTCCCACTGTTTCCTGATAAAATCGTATATTTGATTGCATTTTCTGGATTTCCGGCGACTATGCTATAAGCGGGTATTCTTTCCAAATCCTGCTATAACTGTGTTTTGGATATCCTTAAAAAGGATAGTTTGCGGCAGAAGTCCCCGCAAATCAGTTTCCCAATCTCTTTCTGACTCCTTCACTTTATTCTTAAATTCAGCAAAATCAAATGTTTTATTGTAAAGCATAAGCTTTTTATTTATCAACGGAAGATTGATCTCTACACCACTCCCTAAAAGCACCCATACATCATACAAATCACGGGGTTTGCCGCGAATAATAAGAGCTCGCGCTTTTTCCGCAAAAATCTCATTGATGGTAAAAACAGTTAGGATAAATTGCGAAATGTCATCATATTTGGGAGCAATAACTACTTTTTTTGTCACACCTGTTTCGCCCCGTAGACTTACATCTACTCTCACTTTTCCGCGGCTTCCCGACTTACCGGTAAAAAGAGGTCCTTGATAGGAAATATCGCCATTCAATCCTCTCTCTCCATTTTCCTTAAAAACATGGGGTTTGCGAAATTCCGCTTTTACTCCAAAACTACCCAACTCATTTACAGTACTCATAATTAATTCCTTTACTTTCTCTGAGGGAAGTAGGGAGTTAAAATCCAAATCCTCACTATATCGGGCGAAATTGTAAGCCACCCTAAGTGCCGTTCCGCCCTTAAAAACAAAATCTTGAGTTTTGCCATAAAGCAAGGAAAGAAATAAGTGTTGGATATAATCTCTTTCTTGAACACCTAAACCAATATGGTTCCTTTGGGCGATTTTGGCTAATTGGTCTTTGGTCAACATATCGCTAGGTCTGCCTCCAAGTAAATAATTTATCGTCAGTAATATTTACATTTAACCGCCATTTTTTATCCCAGACTTTACTTTTAGGTTTATCCGGATCAAGCGGAACAAAGGATGTTGAAAGACTGTTTTTGAGCCCTTCCATACTCATTTGGTATTTCTCAAGTAAGAAACCGAGGCGGCTACAAAGTGTTTTATTTTCCGTCTTCAAAGCATATTCCATGAGTTTTTGGTTATCTATTTCATTTTTAGCATTAAAAAGAGCCTTAGCCACCTCTTCAAAGCCACCGGCATATTGTAATTGGTCTAAGGAATCAACAATAGCTTTTTCTTTTTCTGCCAAAAGCACAGGTAACTCCCCTATCATCTGTTTCTCATAGCCGAAGAATTTATGGGGAGAAAGAGCAATATATTTATAGCGGTAATTACCAAACTGGATTTCTTTTTTTCTTTTGGTGGTTGCGACATAGACCGTAAACGGCACTTGTTCCGTAAAGCCGTAGTGATTGAGGGCGCTCCTGAAAGAAATATATGAGGGATAGATTATCCGGGAAGCAATAAAAAAAGGATTGGACAAAACTCTGTGAGGTTCGAAACCTAAAACTAAATATTTACCTTTTTCAACCTCTTTTATTAAGTCTCTTTGTTTGAGGTAAAAAACGCTCTGGTGGGCTTTTGATTTACTTATACCAAACAAATCACTAAACATTTTGGTTGTAAAATACATCACCTCTTTTTGGTATAAATATGAGAGTATATAATTTGCAGTAAGTTTCTTTGGGTTTTCCATAAGTTTCTTTACAGATTATATATAATACAAAGATGACTATCAAGATAGGTTTACTAATAATTTGGACCCTTCCCAATCAAAATGAACCCTTCTTTCATCAAGTCCTATTTTTATCATTCTCTCCCGGAATTTGGCTCTATTTTTTGGTACATAAAAAACAAACCATCCGCCGCCTCCCGCTCCCATAATCTTCCCGCCCAGAGCACCAGCTTTGAGAGCCTCATTATACCACTGGTCAATCTTGGGACTTGAGACCTTGTCTGAAAGCCTTTTTTTGATAAGCCAATGCTCATGAAAAGTTTTTCCGAAATCATGCAGTTTCCCTTTTTTTAAATATTTTTTTGCTTCAAGTCCCAATTTTTTAATCTCATCCAAAGCCGTTATCAATTTTTCAGAGGTTTTATCTCTTCCTTCAACTTTCTTCTTTTGGCCGGCAAGAACTGATGCGGAATCTCTTTGTATTCCGGTCCTAAAGAATAATAGACTACTCTCAAGCTCAGCAATTGTGTTAGGAGAAAGATTTAAGGATTCAACTGTTACTCTTCCTTCTCTATCAATCTCGAAATATTTTATACCGCCAAGTGCAGATATATATTGATCCTGCGGTCCAACCGGTTTATTGAGCTTTTCAATTTCTATAAGAGATGCCTCTTTGGCGAGTCTAAGTTGAGAAACAGGTTTTCTTTTATACGTATACAAAGCATGAAGAAGACCTACTTCAAAAGCGCCCGATCCGCCAAGACCCGAACGTGCCGACGCATCAGCAGCGGTAGAAATCTCAACCCCTTTAGTCACTTTTGTCAGACTCAAACATTCTCTGATTATGGAGACGTTTATCTTTTTATAATCATGGGTCATAATGGCTTCAAATCCATGCGAGGCTTTGATAAGAGTAGGATCTTCTGTTTTATTTAGAAATATGAAAACGTATTTGTTGATTGCCGCACTTATCCAGGCTCCACCCCGTAAACTGCTGTACCACAATACATCGGTTCCTCCGCCTCCC
>JACREK010000111.1 GCA_016218275.1 Candidatus Gottesmanbacteria bacterium
AAAGTATATTTCCGGCAAAACTATCAAGAAAGTTATCTTTGTCCCCGGAAAACTAATTAATTTCGTAGTTTAATGAATAATTGATTTCATGCCGTTCTGATGTTATAATCCCTACTTTTATATTGATAGCTTTTGTAGTAGAATTCATTACTATTTATCACTTATGTCGCAAGCAATAGAAACCAAGTTCCGTTGTCATCACTTAATAGAGGCGCATTATGAAGATCATTACGTGGCAGCTTTTAAAAAACCGGTTGTCGTTTTTGTAGATGAAGCAATTGCAGGAGAAGTAAAGAGAGATGCTTCAACAACACCGGAAGGGTCATTGGGGCGGTGTTTGGCACCAGGAAGAGATTTATGCGATCACCGATGCATTGACGATGTTCGAATAGTGGTAAGATCCGGTAGTCTAAAAATATCTCCAATATATCCTATCGAGCCGAGGAAATAATGTTTTATTTCAATTTATCAACCCAAAATCTTCCAAGTTTCTCTGCCATTTCTTCCCTTGATAAATTTTTCGCTCTACCGACTAAGTATAAATCTAAGAAAATCCATCAGGCAGCTTGATCTCTTAACACCTCCATATACTTATGGTTCCCATCCTCGGCTCGTTGCTGGGCAAAAGCAAATACGGTTTCTGCTCTTCTTAGTACTTTTTCAGGAGACATTTTTGCGGGACCGCGCAAAGTCACTCTATCAAAAGCTCTAATTCTTAATTGTTCCATGCGTATCATTATACAATATAATCTCTTCTTACCCGATCCGTCGTTTGGCGGATGATTTCACACCTCCCACTTTCACACCTCTAAGGTGGATAAGCTTCACACCTCCTGTATAATTCCTTTTTATCGATTGTTGCTCTTCTCTTATATTGAAAATATGGTTCCAAAAGAAGATGAATCTTACGACCGTCCGCTTATAAATACGGAAAAATTGGAAGAAGTCATCTCCATCTATAAATTTCCTCTGGTCTTAAGCTTAGTTGGAATTGTTTTTCTTACCTTAGCCCTATCTCTATTGATTAAAAATAAGACTAATGATGACGTAGTTTTTACTACAAACGCTTCTCCATCTGCTGCTGCCAAAATTCGTATTGATATTGGCGGAGCAGTAATGACGCCTGGTGTTTATGAGTTTACGGAAGGAAAGAGGATTGCCGATGCGCTGACTTCTGCCGGTGGGCTTTCGGCAGAAGCTGACAGGGAGTGGGTAGCAAAAAATCTTAACCGGGCGGCAAAGTTGGTGGATGGAGGGAAGATATATGTCCCCAAAGTAGGAGAATCTACTTTGGGGAAATCCCAAATCCCAAATCCCAAATCCCAAGATGACCAAACTAATTTATTGGGAGTTACTACAAATCTGGTGAATATCAATACTGCTTCACAGGCAGAATTGGAGGCACTTGCCGGAGTAGGTCCGGTGACTGCCGGAAAAATTATTGCCGGTAGACAATACCAATCTATAGAGGAATTGAAGACAAGAAAAATAGTAGGGAATGCCGTTTTTGAAAAAATCAAAAATTTGCTTACAGTCTATTGATTTGTTACATTAACAATTAATAGGAGTTACGCGGTTATTCTTCGAACGATCCGCCAGCTGGCGGAGAAGTGAGAAGCCTGTCCTGAGCAAAGTCGAAGGGTTCTCGCGGAGTTTACCTCGAGAGTTCTCGCCGAGAGGCTCGAACAATATCAGATTGCGTAAGTCCTGAATTAATATATGTTGACCGGAGTTCTTATTATTGCCGTTGCAGGTCTTCTGGCGTTGCTTTCTCACCGTAGGTCACGTCTGGAGAATAAGATCTATAAACACGTTCCACTGACCGAGTGGTTGGCGATTTCCATCTTTCCGGTGATGCTTTATCTGGGTTGGTTTTTTATAGTGAAAAATATAATAGGAAGACCCAGAATTTCGCTTTTGCCGTTTGAAGACTTCGATATTCTGGCGATTACTCTTCTTTTTACAATCTATGGTTTTGTGGGTAATGCGCTTCATTTTACCGGCAAGATTCTCTGGCGATATTTGAGGGAAAACAGACACTCTATGGCTTTTAAAGTGAATGAGATGTTTCATGGGAGACTCTCTCATTATTTGGTTTATCTGAATATGCTGTTTATCGGATTTTTCCTTCCGATTTTAGAGATAAACCACCCGGCAGTTTTGCCTGTTACATCCACTTACCTCTTCCTGATTCTTCTTGCCGGAACAGTATTTGGTGTTTCCGGCATCAAGGCTATTTTTTATACCAATGAATGGTTCGGCGGCTATAACAAGCCTCTATTTTTTATCATTGCGCTGTTTCTTGCTGTTCTTCTTGGTTTGATTAAATCATTTGATCTGCGCTTTTCTCTTTATCCGATTAGTCTTTTTATCGTTTCCATATTTTCCAGCGCAGTTGTTACTTTCCTGATGCGGCAATTTTTTATTTTTGCCCACTTGAACGACAGGAGAAGGCTCAGATTTTTGGCAAAAATTCTTAGCGCGTAATGTTCAACCCCTTCACTCCTGCTCTCAACTCTCTTCTCCCCGAACCACAAGCTTCACTTTTAAACGGAATTCTTTTTGGAGTTAAGACGACTATGCCGCCATATCTTTATAATGCATTGATCTCAACAGGTACTCTTCATATTATTGCTCTATCGGGCATGAATATTTCTATTTTAGCCAATCTTACCGCCCAAATTACTCTATTTTTGGGCAGAAAAGCCTCTAGTATTATAAGCATATGTCTCATAGTATTATTTGTCCTATTTGTGGGTCCTAACCCAAGTGTAGTTCGGGCCGCTATAATGGGCTGTTTATCACTTTCAGCAGTCTATTTTGGCAGACAGGATTGGGGAGTGCTAAGTTTGTTTCTTGCCGCCGGAATAATGCTTCTGATTGATTTTAGCCTCATAAAAAACCTCTCTTTTCAGCTTTCTTTTTTGGCAACTTTGGGCATAATTTTAGCAAACAGGAAAGCTGAGTGCCAATCCGCCAGCTGGCGGAGAAACGGCTTGATAAATCAATTTAAATATTGGTTTAAAGAAAATCTGAAACTCACTCTTAGCGCTCAACTCTTCACTCTGCCAATTATTTTATACAATTTTCATCGTCTTTCGCTTGTTGCTCCGATTGCCAATCTGGCTATAGAGTGGGTAATTCAACCAATTATGGTTCTGGGATTTACTGTCGCAATTGCCGGATGGCTCTGGCAGCCTTTGGGACTTCTTCTGGCATGGTTTGTTTGGGTACCGTTGACATACCTGATTACTATCGTTGAGTGGTTGGCTAAGGTTCCTTTGGCATCGATACAGTTTTAATTTATTTGCCCTTGGAGCGTTTTCTTTCATTTCTTTTAACGAGTGGTAAAAGTGGGGAAACGGCCTGCCCCTAGGCCGTGGGCTCCCACTGACTACCCGAGTTTAAAGAAATAAGAAAACCTCCACCGGGCCGCTCTTTCTTTCTACCCATTTCTTTGAGCGACCAAAGAAATGGATAAATAATAAATGTTTAATAAAAAATATTTCTTCCTCGGTATATTTATAGGAATCATTTTATTGATTAGCTATCTCTTCACTCTTCCAGACGGCAAGCTCCATATCGTCTTTTGCAACGTCGGTCAGGGAGATGCTGCTTATATCCGGGCGCCAAATAATCAGGATATGCTTATTGATGGGGGACCGGATGATAAAGTTTTGACCTGTTTGGGTAAAAATATGGCGTTTTACGACAGAACTATTGACATAGTGCTTCTTACACACCCGCAGAAGGATCATCTGCAGGGACTTCTTTCTGTTATACAAAGATATAATGTGAAATATTTTGTTATAGGAGTTGAAGGCAATGAGACCGAAGGGTATAAAAAACTTATTACTCTTTTAAAAGAAAGAAAAATTCCAATTAAAAATCTCTATACCGGCGACCAGTTTGCTTTTGGAAAAGTGAAATTCTCTGTCCTTTGGCCGGAGAAAAATTGGGTAGCAAGTCATACCAAAGAACAGGTAGCGATAAAAACACCTCGGATGGTGGCCCCGCCAAAGGCGGGGACTCCTCCGATGGTGAAGGAATCAGAAGGAGTAGTCCTCGGTCTTTCTACGGATACAGAGCTAAATGACTTCTCCTACTTTCTAGACCTCAAATACGGGTCTTTCAGCGTGCTTTTTCCCGGAGACGGAGATATTCATATTCAGAGGGATGTGATGAAGACAAACAGTCTTTCCAGAGTAGATGTCCTGAAATTTCCCCATCACGGCTCAAAAACAGGGATTCTTTCCGAATTCTTAGATGTCATAAAACCCAAGTTAGCTATCATTTCCGTAGGAAAAAACAGTTACGGCCATCCCACAAACGAGGCAATGGAGTTATTAAGTCGTCGAGCTATTGAGCTTAAAAGGACGGATAGGGAGGGGGATATCGAGATAGTTTCCGACGGCCAAAATTACTGGTCGCCTTAATCTCCCCTAGTTTCCCCCAAAATTGTACAAATTCTCGCTCGAGCTCTTTTTTGTCCAATGATATCTTTTGAAATATTTCCGTCGGCTATTTTACAAATATTTCGTCAAGTAGCACGACCATGCCAGTTGACTAATTTCAAGGGCAAAAACAAGAAACTATCTGGATAGGTAGACTGGTCAAAATAATTTTTTCTGCTGCTTGGTTAAAAGAGCTGATTCAGATAAGATAAATTGGAAAGTAAATAACAGCAGATCTTGATTAACTGTTGTATAATTAGCTTTTATACCTGCCTTATAGATTTATGACAGCAGCACACGAACGGCCTCAAGAGTATTTATCTAATCAGTCTCAAGAAGCACAGTCAGTTTATAGAGATAACGGACTACAAATTATTACTGGATTGGCAAATCCTGCACTGGCAGAAGAGGTTGGAAAAATCCTTCAACATGAGATTGATAAACCTGTTACTCTATTTGGGGATGGAGAACGTAGAATTGTAGTTTCTCATTCTCTTCGACGGAAAGATGTAGTTATTATTCAACCTACATCACCCCCCGATGTTAATGGTCATATTATGGAACTTCTATTAATGATAGATGCAGCTCGGCGAGCATCGGCAGCGGAAATCACAGCGGTTATTCCTTACTTCGGCTATTCCAGGCAGGATAGAAAAGAGCAATCTGGAGTTCCAATTAGCGCTCGATTAGTGGCAGACCTTATTCAAACAGCAGGTGCGAATAGAATAGTAACAATAGATGTTCACTCTGATCAAGAACAGGGATTTACCTCCATTCCTTGGGAGACTCTTTATGGAAGTTATGCTTTAGTACCCCGACTGAAGGAGGAAAATTTAGACTTACAAAATACTGTAATTCTCTCTCCTGATATGGGAGGTGTAAAACGGACAAGAAAA